>CAZZWP010000085.1:0-13199 GCA_964657965.1 uncultured Rudaea sp.
TTCTATCAAGTCAACAATCGCTGGCGCGATTTTGGTCGACAGTTGCGCGGCGCACTGTGGCTCATCGCGTATCTGCCGACGATCGCGCTCGTGTCCTTCATCGGCAGCGCGAAGTTTGGCGGATTGAATTATCTGACGTATGGCTGGGATCTGGTCTTCGTCGCAATCGTCGGCATCGTGTTTTATTTCTGGGGATTGAAGTGTGGTTGGCGCACGCCGGACATCGAAGCGATTCAGACCGGCTGAACGAAGCCGTTCACCATCGCCACATCGAACGGCCAATTCAATTCGCGGCCGGATAATTCCTCTCGCAACACGGGCACACGTTCGCCGTAGGAAGCTTCCAGTGCGTTGTCATTGTCGATGAAAACGCTGGAAAACTCCGGCGTTCGCGCATGGGCGAGGATATCGATCGCCAGATCGCACAAATGGCAATCGTCGCGCTGGTAAAGAACGAGAATCATCTTAAATTCGTGAAATACGGAAGGCGTAGAATAACGCCAACGAATCCACATCTGTATCGACATGGCTGTCAGCGTTTTCGACTTGTTCAAGATCGGCATCGGCCCCTCGTCATCGCACACGGTGGGACCGATGCGTGCCGCCGCGCGGTTTGTCACGCGGTGGTTGGACGAACGCGGTATTTTGAACAATGTCGCGAAAATTCGCGGCGAGCTGTTCGGCTCGCTTGCGCACACCGGGCGCGGCCATGGCACTGACAAAGCCGTGCTGTGCGGATTCGAAGGCGAATGGCCGGACAAGATCGATCCCGATTCGATTCCGTCGCGCCTCTCGCGCATCCGCGCCGAGAAGAAATTACGATTGCTCGGCAAACACGAAATATCGTTCGATGAAAAGACGGATCTGATCTTCAACAAGCGCCAGAAATTGCCGTATCACAGCAACGGCATGCGCTTTACGGCGTTCGACGCCAGCGGCGAAATACTTGCGACGCGCGATTATTATTCCGTGGGCGGCGGATTCGTCGTCAATCACGACGAGGCGGCCGAGGACAAAATCGTTCCCGACGTGACGCCGTTGCCGTTTCCGTTTCATTCCGGCGATGAGCTGCTGAAATTCTGCGAAGAATCCGGCAAAACGATCGCGCAAGTGATGATGGAAAACGAGAAAGTCTGGCGCAGCGAAGTGGAGATTCGATCTGGCCTTCTCAACATCTGGACGGCCATGCAAGGATGTCTGGCGCGCGGCATCCGCGAAAAAGGCACGTTGCCCGGTGGCCTGAAAGTGAAGCGGCGCGCGCCGAACATGTATGACGAATTACGTGATCGTCCCGAAGCGTCGCTGAAGGATCCACTGACGATTCTGGATTGGGTGAATCTCTACGCGCTAGCCGTGAACGAAGAAAATGCGGCCGGGGGACGTGTGGTCACCGCGCCGACGAATGGTGCGGCCGGGATCATTCCGGCCGTTCTGACGTATTACGATCGCTTCGTGCCGAGCGCAACGGAGCAAGGCATCTTGAATTTTCTTCTGACGGCCGGCGCAATCGGGATTCTCTACAAAGAAAACGCCTCGATCTCCGGTGCGGAGGTGGGATGCCAAGGCGAAGTCGGCGTCGCTTGCTCGATGGCGGCGGGCGGACTGACGGCGGCGTTGGGCGGCACGATTTATCAAGTCGAAAATGCCGCGGAAATCGGCATGGAGCATAACCTTGGGCTGACGTGCGATCCGATCGGCGGGCTGGTACAGATTCCGTGCATCGAACGCAATGCGATGGGTTCGGTCAAGGCGATCAACGCGCAGCGCATGGCGATGCGCGGCGACGGGAAACATCGGGTAAGTCTGGACAAAGTCATCAAGACGATGCGCGACACCGGCCGCGACATGCAGGACAAATATAAAGAAACATCGCGCGGCGGTTTGGCGGTGAATGTCATCGAATGCTGATGTCGAGCCGCGTTTGTATACTTTTTAGTGCCGCGCTCGTGGTGGCGTCGGCGCCGGTACTCGCCAAGCACATGTATCAATACACGGATAAGCAAGGCATCGTCCATTTCACGGACATTCCGCCAACGGGCGATGTTGGCGAAGTGAAGTCGAAAGTCATTTCGGTGGATCATCAGCCGTTGATCCGGTTGCGCGAGTCGGGATCGGATGAGGATCGCGAGTTGAATTTTTTCAATTCATCCGGCGGCCCGGTCAGTGTCGTACTATCGTTGCAACAGGCGCGTAATGTGCAGACCGATCCGCCCTTTCCGGCTATCGTCGTGCTCGCGGCGGAAGCAGAGACGCATGCAGCAACGATAACCGTCGCCAAAGAAGGCGAGGGATTTCAGTATCGCTACGCCTACAGCTACATGCCCGGCGATTATCACGCGGTGCAGGACACCACAGCGCATTACCAGATTCCGTTCAACCCCGCGTTGCAATTTCCCGTCAGCCAGGCGTTCAACGGCAGTTTCAGTCATCGTGATCCGCAAAATCGCTATGCCGTCGATATTGGCATGCCGGAAGGAACGCCCGTGCGCGCGGCGCGCGATGGCGTGATCATGACGGTCGACAACGATTTCTACGGCAACGGACTCGATATGGCGCAGTACGGCGATCGCGCGAACAATATCCGCATCGTGCACGCCGATGGCGCGATGTCGGTGTATGCGCATCTCGCGTTCGAAAGTGTGCGCGTGCAAGTGGGTCAACATGTGAAAGCCGGGCAGGAAATCGCGTTATCCGGCGACACGGGTTTTACGTCGGGGCCGCATCTGCATTTTTGTGTGCAGATGAACAACGATATGCACCTCGTATCGGTGCCGTTTCAATTCGCCGGACCGACTGGGCCGTTCACGCCGCAACAAGGACAACTGCTGGGCGCTGCGCAATAATTATTTCAGTCGGGCGATATTCTGATTTTTTTCGATTGTGAGGCTGCATGAAACTGGATCTGGGAAGCGGCGGCCACAAGCGCGAGGGATTTCTCGGCGTCGACATCTCCGCCGACTGCAACGCGGATGTGGTGCACGATCTTCGTGTTGTGCCGTGGCCGTTTGCGGACGCAAGCGTCGAAGCAGTTCATTGTTCGCACTTTTTCGAACATTTGACCGGTGCCGAACGTCTCATTTTCATGGAAGAGCTCTATCGCGTGATGCAGCCCGGCGCGCAGGCGTTTCTGATCACGCCTTACTGGTCCAGCATGGATGCCGTTCAAGATCCCACGCATCAGTGGCCGCCCATATCGCAAGGTTCTTATTACTATTTCAACAAGAGCTGGCGAGACCAAGTTCGTATTGCGCACTACGGGATTCGCTGCGACTTCGATGTCCGCTTCGAATTGATCCTGCATAAGGAATGGCAACAGCGTCCGCCGAAGGAGCAGGAGTTTGCCGCACGGCATTACGTGAATGTCGTCCGCGAACTTACCGCAGTGCTCACGCGCCGCTGAGGGCCGCTATAATTGGCCGTTGTCTTTCCCGAATCGACGGCGCATGAATCACGTTGAAGAAACCCATCGCCGCCGCACCTTCGCGATCATTTCGCATCCGGATGCCGGCAAAACGACGTTGACGGAGAAATTGCTGCTGTTCGGCGGTGCGATCCAGATGGCGGGCAGTGTGAAGTCGCGCAAGGCGGCCAAGCACGCGACCTCGGACTGGATGGCGCTGGAAAAAGAACGCGGCATTTCCGTCACGAGTTCGGTGATGCAATTTCCGTATGAAGGTCGTGTCGTCAATCTGCTCGACACGCCGGGTCACGCGGATTTTTCGGAAGATACGTATCGCGTTCTGACCGCGGTCGATTCCGCGTTGATGGTGATCGACTGCGCCAAAGGCGTCGAGGAGCGCACCATCAAGTTGATGGACGTGTGCCGGCTGCGCGATACGCCGATCATGACGTTCATCAACAAACTCGACCGCGAGGGGCGTTCGCCGATCGATTTGCTCGACGAAGTGGAATCGGTGCTCAAGATTCAGTGCGCGCCGATTACCTGGCCGATCGGGATGGGATCGCGATTGCGAGGCGTGTATCACCTGCTCAGCGGCGAAGTTCATGTGTACGAACAGGGTCGGAACTTCACGCGTCAGGATTCGACAATTTATACATCGCTGCAAAATCCAGAATTGGAAAAGCGCATCGGTATCGACATGCTGCGCGAACTGCGCGACGAGCTGGAGCTGGTGGAAGGCGCGTCGCATCCGTTCGATTCACAGGCGTATTTAGCCGGCAAGCAAACACCGGTTTTTTTCGGATCGGCCGTCAACAATTTCGGGGTGCAGTTGTTGCTGGATTTTTTCGTCGAGAACGCGCCGAAACCGCAACCGCGAGCGACGACCACACGTAAAGTGGATGCGGACGAAGAAAAAATGACGGGCTTCGTATTCAAGATTCAGGCGAACATGGATCCGCAACATCGCGATCGCGTTGCGTTCATGCGCATCTGTTCGGGTGAATTCGACGGCGGCATGAAGGCGTTTCATGTGCGCAGTGGCAAAGAAATGAAGCTCGCCAACGCGCTGACGTTCATGGCGAGCGAGCGCGATATCGTCGAGAAAGCGTATCCGGGTGACGTCATAGGTATTCACAACCACGGCACGATTTCGATCGGCGATACGTTCAGCGAAGGCGAAGCGCTGGCGTTCACCGGTATCCCGAATTTCGCGCCGGAACTTTTTCGACGGGCGCGTTTGAAAGATCCGCTGAAGATGAAGCAGTTGCAGAAAGGCCTTGCGCAATTGTCCGAGGAAGGCGCAACGCAGTTTTTTCGGCCACTCATGAGCAACGATTTGATACTCGGCGCCGTCGGCGTTTTACAGTTCGAAGTCGTCGCGTTTCGGCTGAAGGATGAGTACAGCGTCGATTGTGCCTTCGAGAATGTCGGTGTGATTACGGCGCGATGGATTCGCTGCGAGGACGAAAAGAAACTAGCCGAGTTCCGTGAAAAAGCGGCGCCGAATCTCGCTCTTGATGCGGCAGGCGAGCTCGTTTACTTGGCGCCGTCGCGCGTGAATCTGCAATTGACGCAAGAACGCTGGCCGACTGTCACGTTCGCGGCGACGCGCGAGCATGCGAGTTCCCTCGACGTTTGATCCGCAAATAAAAACGCCCGGCGAACCGGGCGTTTTTGCAAATACTTTTCAATCAGCCGTTGTTGTTGCGACTTGAACTGAAGATTTCGTCGGTATGGAAATCACCGCGGAAAATTTTGTCGCTGCTGGATCGGGTCGCAACCGCACCTTCATTGAAGCTCGAAAAAATCCGATCGCCCGTCGCGGCAGCTTGTGTCCGCGCGGAGGAATGCGAGCGATTGAGGTTACTGCCACTCCACACGGCAACGGCGGCGATCAAGCTCGCTGCCAACGCCGAGGCGATTCGCCAGGTGCGACGTCCGCGCGCCGAGCGCTGCGTCGCGAGACGGCGACGATGCACGACGACATCACTGTTCAACACGGATTCGAGATTCGCGCTGAGCTGTGCTGATTCCGGTTCGAGATCGCGCGCGAATCGGATCAGATCGCGCTGCAATGGCGAGCGCGGAATCTGCGCAATGATTTGATCGACGTCGGCAGAAGCATCACTGCTGTTTTGCATGCCGTTCCGATAGATTTCGCTCAATGTTGGCTTATTCATCGAACTCTCCGAATCCAATCGTTCTCAAACGCTCGCGCAATGTGTCCATGCCGCGGTCGAGTAGTTTACGCGCCGCTTCCTCCGAGGTTCCAATGACGTCGCCGATTTCTCGGAAACTGAAACCTTGCAGATGCAACGCGACTGCCTGCCGCCGGCGCTCCGGCAATTCCGCCATGCACGCCGAAATCTTTCCGAAATCCTGCGCCGAACCCGCGTTTCGCTCCGGGCCTGCGCCTGTTTCCACCAGCTCCGCGCCACCTTCGGAATTCGCTTCCGGTAGCGGCTCGGCCTGTCGAGAACTGGCCGCGCGAATGGCGTCTACCACCGTCGACAGCACTGTCCTCTGTATATAAGACGTATGGAAGGCGGCATTCCGGTCACGTTCCAGCGCTTTCCATAGTCGAATGTGCACTTCCTGCTCGATATCGGCCGCGTCGATACCGTGCTGGGCCAGGCCATGCTTGTCGATCAGTATGCGCACCTTGGTGCCGTAATCGCGCAGCAGCTGGTGCAAACGAGCGCGGAGCGCCGGATCTAAACTCATGATTTCACGTCGATTTCAAAGCCGGCATCCCCACCGGCAGTCCCCAATTAACCGGCTATGTATTTTTGCAGATGTTCCAGTTGCTCGGCCTGATCGTCGATGACCGCCTTCACCAAATCCCCGATCGACAGCATGCCGGTGACATTTTGATTGTCCACCACCGGCAAATGACGGATTCGGTGATCGGTCACCTGCTTCATGCAATGGTTGATAGTATCGCTAGGCGCCACCGTCAACACGGGTGACGACATGATTTCGCTCACCGGCGTGTCTTTCGACGAGCGGCCTTTCAAGATGACCTTCCGCGCGTAGTCGCGTTCCGAAACAATACCGACAAGTTGCTGCGCATCCATCACGACCAATGCGCCTACGCTTTTTTCCGCCATGAGGCGAATCGCGTCGAGCACCGGCGCTGTCGGTGAAATCGAGAAGATCGCAGCTCCCTTGCCTTCGAGAAGATGTTTGACGAGTCGCATAACGCCTCCTGCGCCCGAACTGTCTGGGCGTATTCTAGCGCGATCCATGAGTTGCGCACGCCCGCCGGCACGACGTGCGCTTGCGCTATTCGATTTCTTTTTTCGGCGCGTCGCTCGCGACGTATTCGTCGATCAGATACAACGGCCGCTGCTTGGCTTCCAAGTACAGACGGCCCAGATATTCGCCGATCAGTCCGAGTGCGATGAGCTGCGTGCCGCCGAGAAACAAGATAACCAGCATCAAGGTCGGATAACCGCGCACGGCGTCGCCGAAAAATATCGCCTTGAACAAGACGAACGCGCCGAATAGAAATGACAGCATCGCCGTCATCACGCCGATGTACGTCGCGACTTTGAGCGGCGCGCCCGAGAACGAGGTAATTCCCTCGATGGCGAAATTCCACAATCGCCAATAATTGAATTTGCTCGTGCCGGCGAATCGCGCGTCGCGTTCGTAGACGATGGAGGTCTGTTTATAACCGACCCAAGCGAACAATCCTTTCATGAAACGTTGGCGTTCGCGCAACTCGCCGAGCGCGGCGACGGCACGTCGATTCATCAGTCGAAAATCACCGGTATCGCGCGGCACGTGCGTCGAGCTGAGCCGTTCCATGACGCGGTAAAATGCAGCGGCGGTGAATCGTTTCAATCGACTTTCGCCCGCCCGCGAAGCGCGCGTTCCATAGACGACGTCATATCCTTGCCGCCATGCGTCGATAAATTTCGGTATGAGTTCCGGAGGATCTTGCAAATCTGCGTCGATCACGACGACGGCGTCAGCGTCGGTGCGGTCGAGTCCCGCGGTCATCGCGTGTTCCTTGCCGAAGTTCCGGCTTAGTTTCAATCCGGCGACGCGCGGATCTTTTTCGTGAAGTGCGCGGATTATCGCCCACGTGTCGTCGCTGCTGCCGTCATCGACGAATAGAATGTCGCTGGTCAGATCGAGTCGATCGAGTACCGGCGCCAACCGCGCGTGCAATTCAAGCAGGCCGGAACTTTCATTGAAGGCTGGAACGACGACCGTGAGTTTTTGCATGGAAAGTGGTTACGTTTCAGCGATCGATGCATCGTAACGGAACCACGGAGTCGATGGAAATCGCGCTTCAACGCGGCAAATAATTCGTGCCACCCAATTGCCGGACTTGGCGTTCCACCCAGTCGGCGTGGCGTTCGACATACGCCGATGGACGATCCGGATGCAGCTTTCGCGGATTGGGTAACGCCGACGCGAGCAATGCGGCTTCGTGCGCATTCAGTTGAGCCGGCGCCTTGCGAAAAAATTCGCGCGATGCGGCGTCCGCGCCGTAAATACCGTCGCCGAATTCGGCGATGTTCATATACACCTCGAGGATGCGTCGCTTCGGCCAAGTAACTTCGAGCAATACCGTAAAGTACGCTTCAAGTCCTTTGCGCACGAAATTTCTCCCGCCCCACAGGAATAGATTTTTCGCGGTTTGCTGCGAGATCGTACTGGCACCACGAACCCGCTGACCTTCATCGGCTTCATCCATGGCGTCTTGGATCGCCTGCACGTCGAAACCGTGATGGGTGGGAAATTTCTGATCTTCGGATGCGATGAGCGCGATGGGCAACTCGGCGGAAATTGCGGACGAAGGCGTCCATCGATAGTTGATCGAAAAATTCTTTTCGCCGCTCGTCATGGCGGCGATGCGTCGCTCGATCATGAAGGCAGACGTCGGTGGCGGGACAAAACGCAGAATCAAAACAACGAGCCACGTTACCGCGATCCAGGCGATGACGATCAAGAAAACCCATTTGAACAGACGACGGCCCAGACTCGCGCGTTTTCGCGCGGGACGAATTGGATCGGATGTGTCGCCGCGCACCGAAGCCATCTACAAATACGCTACACCGTTGCGGCGCGCTTGATCCACACATGGGCAGGCTGCGGCCGGGCGTAGAAAAATCCCTGGCCGAATTCGCACCCGAGTTGAATCAACACATCGTGTTGCGCTTCGGTTTCGATTCCTTCGGCAATCACCTGCATGCCTAACGCACCGGCCAGCGCGAGGATGGCGCGCACGACCGCCGCGCTGCCGCCGCTGCCGTCCGCCGCCAGGTCGGCAATGAACGATCGATCGATTTTCAGCGCTTGCACCGGATATTGATGGAGATAGCTCAACGAGGAATATCCGGTACCGAAATCGTCGAGCGACACGGCCAGCCCGTTTTTGCGCAGCGATTCCAGCAAACGTTTCGCCGCCGGCGGATTCTCGATGAGCATGCGCTCGGTTACTTCCAATCGCAGCGATTCGGGTTTGATGGAGTGTCGACGCAACATCGCGAGCAGTTTTTCGTCGAGCGTCTCCGAACGAAAATGTCGACCCGATAGATTGATGCCGATGAATTTTCCGCCTTCGAGCAGCGGCGGCGCCGTTTCGAAGACGCGCGCGAACATCAGCCAATCGATCTGCTCCGCCGCACCGCTGTCTTCGGCAACCGCGAGAAAATCCGCGGGCGACAATAGTCCGCGCTGCGGATGTTCCCAGCGCAACAACGCCTCGTGACCGACAATCGTGCGATCTGACAGACGCACGATCGGTTGAAAAAACGGAACGAACTCATTGCGGGCGATGGCATGCCGCAGATCGCTTTCCAATTCCAGCAGCTGCATGGCGCGGTTGTGGAGATGTTCGTCGAACACGGCGAAGCGATGACGGCCTTCATCCTTTGCGCGATACATCGCCACGTCGGCATCGCGCAGCAATTCTTCCGCCCTGTTGTAGCGCGACGATGAAATGGCGATGCCGATACTGGTGGACGTAAATACTTCTTTACCGCCGAGTCGAATCGGCGCATTCAACGCGTCGATGATACGCTGTGCCTGCGCGCACGCATCCTCGGTGTTCTCGATGTCGTTCAGAAGAATCGCGAATTCGTCGCCGCCGAGCCGCGCCACGAGATCGCGCGGTTCGAGGCAAGCCGCAATGCGACCACCTACTTCGTTCAACAATTCATCGCCGACCAAATGGCCGACCGAATCGTTGATGATCTTGAAACGATCCAAGTCGAGAAACAGCACGGCGAATCGCCGCCGCGGATCACGCGTGAATTGCGTCAGCGCCTGCGTCAATCGATCCAGCAAGAAATTTCGGTTCGGCAATCCGGTTAACGCGTCGTGCAGCGTTTCGTGTTTGAGCTGGCGCTCCATGCGTTCGCGAACACCGATGTGCTCGCGCAGTTCGCGATTGGCTGCGGCCAGTTCGCTGGTGCGCTCGATGACGCGCAGTTCAAGTTCGCCGTACGCCTGCTTTAGCGATTCCGCGTTGCGCTTGCGCTCCAGCGCATTGGCGATGTGGTACGAAACGAAAGTCAGCAATTCCTGATCGCGCGGTGTGTAGCGATGTTCATCGGAGTGACTTTGCACGACGAGTACGCCGACGGTGCGATCGGCGCAAATCAGCGGTACGCCGAGCCAGCTGCGCGAGCGCGTGCCGATCGGTTGCGCTGCGCCGCTGAGATACAGACGTTCCAAACCGGCGCGGTCGGCGAGCAGTGCGCTGCCGGTGCGGAGTACGTATTCTGTCAAGCCGGTGCCTAATTTGCGGGGCTGACGTTTTTCATCGCGTTCATCCACCGAGTACGGAAACGTCAAGTGCTCGCGATCTTCGGTGAGCAAGGCGATGTAGAAGTTTCGCGCGTAGAGCAAACCGCCGACGGCACGATGAACCGCCGCATAGAATTCTTCCAGGCTCTCGGTACTGTTCGCCAGTTCCGCGATGCGGAACAGTGCCGCCTGCAGACGCTCGCCGCGTTGCCTTTCGAGCACTTGTTGCTGGAGCAAGCGGTTGGCTTCGCGCAATGCATCGGTGCGCTCGCCGACGCGGCGTTCCAATTCTTCGTGGACAGAACGTCGTTCCAGCGCCGTCTGAATGTGCTGTGCGACGTAGGTGAGCAGCGCTTGATCGCGCTCCGTGTAACGCGCAGCCTCGGTATAACTTTGCACAACGATACCGCCGACCACTTTGCCGCCGCGCAATAGCGGTACGCCGAGCCAGTCGACGCAGTCGGGGCCGAAGTCGGCCAGATCACCTACCTCGGCTTGGATTTGATCGAGCGTTCCACGCATGGCAGAACCGCGTTTCAACAAATGCCACGTCAAGCTGCCCGCCCGATCGCTCATCGGCATGTCGTGCGTCGTATTCGGCGGGTTGGTGTCGGCGACGTCGACGAAATACGGAAAGCGCAACGTGTCGCGGACAGGATCGTAAAGCGCAATGTAGAAATTTTCGGCGTACATCAGGCTGCCGACGATCTCGTGCAGACTGCGGAACACCTCGGACATTTCGCGATCGGCGCTCGCTTGATCGGCAATCGCGAAAAGCGCGCGCTGCAGACGCTCGGCTTCCTCAAGATTGGTAACGGACTGCTGCAAATCTTTCAGAGAATGCAATTGATCGAGCCGCAATTCGAGCAATTGGCGCAGTTGCGTCCAGCGCGATTGGCAATCCGCTTGTTCCCACGTTGCGGCGGCCACTGCGCCGACCAGCGCGCCCATCAACATCCCTTGCACGTGCAAGGGCGATGCGACATGGACTTTCTTCGATGCGCCCGCGTCGCCAACGTCGAGACTTTGCTCACCCGTTTCGTAGACACGCTTTATCAGGCGTCGCGTCAACGTCGTAGGATCCGGCAATTTTTCTTCGATGGCGAAAAGGTGGAGTTCGACGCTCATCATCCCGACCCATTCGCAGCCGACTTTCAGCACCGTGTCGGCCAACATCTGCGGCGTGATCGCCTTCAGAATTTCCAACATCAGGGGCGTCGGGATCGCAATACCAAGCTCGACCGCGGCGGGAGCGGGTGGCGGTCGATGTATGAGGACGGGATTGCGAGTAGGCATAAGAGAATCGATAACGCCGGGCGACTAATCCGCCAAACCGGCTTTAACCGGCCAAGAAATAAACGGAAGCCGCGCTATGCGCCTTTCGCCGCTCTGCGTGCTGGTCAGCATTCTTTCCATGAATTCCCTAACGTCAGTAGTGTACCGAGTTTTATTTGCTCGCGTTCCGGCAACGCGGTACGTTAAGGCAGGAAAATAATTTGTTAGTTTTTCATAATTTTGCTAGACTGGTGCCAAGTTCCGATACGTCAATTTTGATAGACGTCGCGGAACTCACCAATCGATTACGTAGTCTTAAGAATCATCAACATAACGGCTGCCATGCGCTTCATCCTTGCCATTGCGATTTCACTGCTTCTCCCCGGCGTTGCGCCGGCGCAGTCGTTGGTCGTGGATGCCAAGGATTCGAGTGTGGCGCTTTCTGCGTCTTCGCCGCGTATTTTTGATCAGCTTTTCTATTCGCCCGCATCGATCGGCAACAGCGCCGGCACGCGAAGCGTAATGCCTCTTTGGAGCACGCCGGACGGACGTGTACTGGCTATCGTCGCGCTCGGGTCCGACACCGGTTTACAGCCTACGCTGTCGCCTTCTCCACAATTTACCTCAGCGCCTTATCTGCAACTGATCGACGTTACCGATTTCGTCAGCAGCGGATTGGGCGTGAAGTTGCGCGACAACATCGGCGCGTACGCGAATTTTAGTCAAGGCGTCGTCTTGTCGCCGGCGAGTTCGACGTCGCTCGAATGCAATTCGGCGCTCAATTTGACGTTGGATAGCCATTGCCTGATCACATTGCCGCGTGGCAACGAGGGTTCGCTACGGATCGGCACCACGCTCGACGCGGGCAACGTCGATATGGATTTGAGTTATGGATTATCGTGGATCCGTGGCGACGATCAGAATCATTTGGCTGGCGCTCAACAGCAACCGTTCTGGGATTTCTTCGGCGCTGCGAATGCGACGGGAATTCCGACATTGGTAATTCCTGGATTGGAACTTGCGACTCTGCGTAATTCGAGCGCGAGTGCTACAGGCCGCTGGCACTTCGATGAAAGTCAAAGCCTCGACGTGACGGCCGCCGTCGGCCATCTGCAATTCGAGGTGCCGGGAAATTCGATCGCTTTGCCGAATCTAAACCAGGCTGCGCTGAGTTTTGGCGTACATCGCGGCGACTTCAGTGGCGTGGTGATCGGCCATGTTTTGGGACCGGCGGACTTGCTCAACAACAGCCAGCGCTGGAGCAGTGTCGATCTTGGAATTTCATGGCGCGCACCATGGCGTGGTGTATTTAGCGTCGGCGCTCAAAATCTTTGGTCATCTGGCAATGCACCGGCGCTGGTCGATCCGGCCGCGCATGAAGTCGACCCCAGCCAGGCGCGCGTACCCTACGTCCAGTACCACCAAGACTTGTAATCGTTTCGTTTCGCCGCTGGCGAATTCCGCAAAATCCGCAACGTCCGTTCTTTCAGTTTCTCGTCGGTTCCGACGCAAAAGCTTCTTGGGAGTCAATAACTTGCATTGTTCAAGATGCAGGGATTCCCATGTTAAGCAAATGTTGCTAGTATCGTCCGCTGCCAAGACTTTTGGTGTGCCTTTTGTGTTTGGTGTGCCGTTTTGGCGGTTCCAGGAAGGAACTTGTCCCGAATCTGTTTAAACAACCCTGACGTTGGAGAGTGTAATGAGACTCGACGTGAATAAATTATCGTCGGCGGTTCGCCTAGCGCTTTCGCTA
>CAZZWP010000086.1:0-13175 GCA_964657965.1 uncultured Rudaea sp.
CTGCGCCTGCGCGGACCGGATGGCAAATTGTATACCGCGAGCGAAATGCTGCCGCTGGCCGAGCGCGAAGGACTATCCGGCGACGTCGATCGCTGGGTGTTGTCGCGCTGTCTGCTCGTGATGGGCGAGCGCTCACGTCAGATGCGACCGGTGCGATTGTTCGTCAGCCAGTCGATCGAAGCAGCCCTCGACATGTCGCGGCCGGCGTGGATGAAGCAGCTGCTGGAAACGCGCCGGCTTTCCGGGCAGCAGCTCATCCTCGAATTCAAACTGCAAGAAGTGCTGGCGCATCTCAACGACTTCACGACGTTCGCGACGGCCATCGCCGATCTCGGCGCTGCGATATCGATCTCGGCATTCGATGCGAAAGAAAATTCGCTGCAATTGCTTGATCGTTTCGCCGTCGCCTACGTCAAGCTTGCCCCGCGTTACGGCGGAACGAGCTTGCGCGAAGCCGATGTGCGCGAGGAAATGCGGCTCATCGTGAACACGGCGCATGAGCGAGATTGCAAAGTGATCGCGTCACGCATCGAAGATGCGCAAAGCGCTTCGCAGTTGTGGAATGTCGGCGTCGACTATCTGCAGGGCGACTTCGTCCAGCAAGCCGGTCAGGACCTGGTCTTCGATTTCAATGCCACAACAGCCTGACCCTCGCAGCAACGACATGTTCAGTCGTCTTTATCCGGCGGCGGCTTTGATCGTGCGCGTAAGCCTGGGCATCGTCGTTGCGGTGGGGCTGGCCTCGCCGTTCTTGTTGCCGCCGCAATACGCCATGTGGATCTCGCCGTTGCTGATCATCGCCGCCCTCGGCGGATGGATCGGTTGGCGCGCCTATGCGCCGGAAAAGTCCGATGTCGTGGCGGAGCAATCGATAGTCGTTGCGAATCCGCGACCCGACAAACCGGCGCCGCAACCGGCCGGAATGTCGGAATTGCGCGCCGAGATGGAAAACCTGCGCAGCGTGCAGCGCGAGCTGATGCAGGCCAAGCAAGCGGCCGAAGCGGCGATGATGTCGAAGAGCGAATTTCTCGCGACGATGAGTCACGAGATCCGCACGCCGTTGAACGGCATCATTCCACTGCTCGACATTTTGTTGTCGACGAAGCTCGCGCCCGACCAGAAAGATTATTTGCAGACGGCGTACAAATCCGCGCGGGAATTGTTGCGCATTGTCGACGACATTCTCGACTATTCGAAGATCGAGGCTAATAAGCTGGTTCTCGAAGTCGTCGGGTTGAATTTGCGCGAAGTCGTCGATTCCGTCCATCGGCTGCTTGAAAAAAACGCGGAAGCGAAAGCGTTGACGTTCTCCGTCACCATCGAGCCCAGCGTGCGGTTGGCGGTTCGTGGTGATCCGACGCGGCTGCGGCAGGTGCTCACGAATCTGGTCAGCAACGCGATCAAGTTCACGCCGCGCGGATCGGTGGCGATTCACGTCAGCAAGCGATCCGAAACGCACACGCATTTCGAGATTCTGTTTGCGGTAAAAGATACGGGCATCGGCATCGCGCCGGATTCGGCATCGAAACTGTTTCAGCCATTTTCGCAAGCCGATGCGTCGACGACGCGCATGCACGGCGGCACGGGGCTGGGGCTCGTCATCTGCAAACGCATCGTCGATTTGATGGGCGGCAAGATCGGCGTGCGATCCGAATTGGGTCGCGGCTCGTTATTTTGGTTCAGCGTGCCGATGTTGAAAGCGCTCGGCGATGTGACGACGAGCCGTCGCGATATCAATGGTTCGCGCGCGCTGGTGTTGACGGGTGACGCGGCTTGCGTGCGCCGCATCGGTAGCCACTTCTCCGCGTGGGGCGTGACGTTCCTGCAAAGCGCATCGGCCGCCGACGCGTTGAGCAAAGTGCGCTCCGCGTCGAGCATGGGCGACAGTTGGGCTTACGATTTTCTCATCATCGACGGCAACGCACTGCCCGCAGCGGGCGCGCTGGGATTGGTGCGCAACGTGGTGCGCGATCCTGCGTTGAGCCGTGTGCAATTGATGCTGCTGCAAGGCGACGAATCCGCACCCCAGGAACTTGGCGGCGAATCGCGCGCGGCCATCATCCCGCGGCAGTTCGGCGAAGGCGAACTGCGCGCGGCGATGCAAAAGTTGCTGGGCGTCAGCGAATCGGCAGTGGCGCCGAGTGTCAACTTAGTGCCGCAAAACGATGACGGCACGCCGCACGTGCAAATCGAAACGCCGCCCGCCGGCGCGCTGCCGGTATCGGGTCATGTATTGCTCGTGGAAGACAACCAAGTCAATCGACAAGTCGCGCAACGTTTGCTGTCGTTGATCGGCATCAGTTTCGAAGGTGCGGAAAACGGAAAGGAGGCGCTCGAAGCGCTGACGGCGCGCCCGTTCGATGCGGTATTGATGGATTGCCAGATGCCGGTAATGGACGGCTATACGGCTACTCGCATCGTGCGCCAAAACGAATTGGCGCACGGCAAGCACATTCCCATCATCGCGATGACGGCGAATGCGATGGCAGGCGACCGCGAAAAATGTCTGAAGTCGGGGATGGACGACTATTTGTCTAAACCACTGAATCGAGCGTTGCTTGAGCAAACACTGCGTCGATGGTTGCCAGCCGGTGCGCGTTCCCACACGCAGCCGGTCGGTGTCGTTGCGGCGAAACCCGTCGCTCCGCCGCCGCCGCCGATTGTGGTACCGCCCGCGAATGCGTCACTCGATCACGTCCTCGACACGGAAGTGATTCGCGATCTGGTCGAGGTCATGGGCGACGAGTTCACGGATCTGGTCCGTGTTTATCTCGAAGATACGCCGAAGGCGATCGCATCACTGGAACTGGCGGCGTCGCAAGGCAACATCGAAGGTTTGATCGCGCCGTCGCATTCACTGAAATCGACGAGCGCGAATTTGGGTGCGATGAACCTCGCGGAGCTCGCCAAGCGGGTCGAGCACGGTGCGCGCTCGTCAACCTTGGGCGTGACGGAAGCGCCGATCATCGTTGCCGAAATCAAACGCAGTTTTCAGCGCGTGACGCACGAATTGAACGCGCTGCTGACGAAGAGCGCGCTGTAGGGTCAGCTTTTTTCGAGCTTCGTTAGCAGGTAGTTTTCAACACCGATTTCGTTGATGACGCCAAGTTGCGTCTCGAGCCAGTCGATGTGCTCTTCCTCGGATTCGAGAATCTCGACGAACAGTTCGCGGCTCACGTAATCCTTGATCGATTCGCAGTACGTGATGGCATCTTTCAGATCAGGATGCGCGATTAGTTCGAGCTTGAGATCGCACTCGATCGCTTCCTTCGGATGCTCGCCCACGAATAATTTGCCGAGCGTCTGCAGATTGGGCAAGCCTTCGAGAAAAAGAATGCGCTCGATAAGTTTGTCGGCATGCTTCATCTCGTCGATGGATTCTTTGTATTCATGCTCAGCCAATTCTTTGTATCCCCAATGGCGATACATCTTGGAGTGCAGGAAATACTGATTGATCGCGGTGAGTTCGTTGAACAGCACCTTGTTGAGATGGCCGATGACTTCTTTATCGCCTTTCATGCGGCAACGTCCGAGTTGTTTGTGCGAACGCTACTATAACGTGCGCCGGCGGCTGATGAGGAAATGCAAAGCGTGAGCGTTCGCGCAAGAAGCGCGGATGCGGTTAGGCAACGACGAAAAGCGGCACGGGAAATCCGACATGATTGTGTTCGTCGCGCAAGATCTGTTCGGCGAAATCCGCGCAGCCGCCACACGTTCCGGCGCAGCCGGTGCGTCGCGTCAGTTCGGACAAGCTACTCACGCCGTCGGCTGCCGCTTGGCGGACGGTACGCTCGGTGACTCCGTTGCAAATACAAACGTACATGACGACACCTCGAACAGTGTCGCTATTTAATTGCAAATGAGAATGATTGTCAACTGCGTTGACGATAATCTGTCAACGATAACCTATGGAGCAGCTGTACCGTCCAGCGCTCTGAGTGCATCGGCCAGCGGAGCCAGATGCCGCAAGGCGCGTTCATATACCTCGCGCTTGAACGCCACGACGTGATCCATCGGATACCAGAAATCCACCCACCGCCACAGATCGAATTCCGGTGTCTCTGTCAGATCCAGACGAACATGGGATTCTTCACCGACAAAACGCAACAGGAACCAGACCTGCTTCTGACCGATACAAAGCGGCCGTTCCTTTTGCCGCAGATAACGACGCGGAAGCTTGTACCGCAACCAGCCGGGCGTGGCGCCCAGTACCTCCACGTGGTGGGGATGCAGACCCGTTTCTTCATGCAGTTCGCGGTACATCGCCTCGAGCGGTGTCTCGTCGCTGCGCATGCCGCCTTGCGGAAACTGCCAGCCATCGCGATAAGCGCGCCGCGCCCAGAACACGTGGCCGTCGTCGCGCATCAAGATGATGCCGACATTGGGCCGATAGCCGTCTGGATCGATCACACGCAAACTCCGATGTTTCTGACCTGATTTTTCCACAGCGCGCGCGGCGGGAGCAAGACAATGATGCATTGCGCCATTTACGGAGCAGCGCCGCGCCGCTACACTACGCCGCCCTGCTTGCTGCCTTTTTGGCTATGTAGCTCAGCTGGTTAGAGCGCGGCACTCATAATGCTGAGGTCGGTGGTTCGAGTCCACCCATAGCCACCATTCGCGGATCGCACGAAACATCCGCAACGTCTAAATATGGACATTTTTAAAGTCTTCCAGATCGAAGCGGCGCATCGCCTGCCGCATGTGCCGCCGGGCCACAAATGCGCGCGCCTGCATGGACACTCGTTTCGTATCGAGATTCACGTCTCGGGCATTCCTGACGAAACGACCGGCTGGGTCATGGACTTCGCCGACATAAAAGCCGCGTTCGCACCGATTTTTGCGGAGATCGACCACCATTGCTTGAACGATGTGCCGGGCCTGGAAAATCCGACCAGCGAGCAGCTCGCCATGTGGATTTGGCGCCGGCTCAAGCCGTCTTTACCGTCGCTTGGCAAAGTGGTCGTGCATGAGACGTGCTCCTCGGGCTGTGCGTATACTGGTGATTGAAAGCGCTGCAGCAAAAGCGTCGACGTTACGTTGCAGGTGCGATCCATAATGTCGCGCAACTACCTAATCTGATTTAAATTATCGCCGGAGCAGCCATCCGGCCGCACAAGATGTTGCATCGCAACAATAAGTGTGTATAATGTCCTCACACTCCCAGCTAGACTTTGATTGAGGACATCACCATGTACGAGCAAATCAACACCCAGTTCCTGGCCATCGGCAAAAGCTTCGCCGACAACGCGTTTAAGGCGCACAGCCTGGCCGTTGAGGGT
Organism: uncultured Rudaea sp.; assembly: GCA_964657965.1. Classification (GTDB taxonomy): domain Bacteria; phylum Pseudomonadota; class Gammaproteobacteria; order Xanthomonadales; family Rhodanobacteraceae; genus Rudaea. Next base: position 5,283 of record CAZZWP010000086.1, read on the forward strand.
TTCGAACGCATCACCGAATTGCAGATGAAGACGTTGGAAAATCGCGTCAACGCGACCGTTGAATTCTGGTCCGAAGCCGCTGAAGTGCGCGATTTCGATGCGCTGAAATCGTTCTGGCCAAAAGGCGTGAACCTCATGAAAGAAACCAACGAGAAGTTCTACGCGAATGGTCAAGAAGTTTTCGGTCTCGGCTTGAAGACAGCCGAAGCGCTCGGCCAGCTGGCCAAGGGCAGCATCGAAGCGGCCAACGACAACTTCAACAAACAGGTCAATGTGGTCAAGAGCGCAGCAACCCGCGCTGCCAAGTAAGCACTGCGCGGCGGCTTTACGTCGCCTGCGCACGCTGAGCGTTGCGACACCCCTCCCCTAGTACGTCGCAACCCTATCTAGCCGGATGATTTTTTCATCCGGCTTTTTTTTGCCTAACGAAAGACAACACGCGGACAGATTCAGGACAACCACCGATCTCGTGTACGCTTGGCACCAGCGAATCCATATGTTTTTGGTTCCCAAATTTCGATGCCCAGTTTGATCGTTACTTCCGGCGTCCTCGCCGGCCAGGTGTTCAGTTTTTCCGACATGGCCGTGGTCGGACGAGGGCAATTTTCCGAAATTCGCCTAAACGATCCGACCGTTTCGCGACGCCATGCGCACATCCGGCGCGAGGGCGAAAAGTACGAACTGCGCGATCAAGACAGCGCGAACGGCACTTTCTACAAAACCAAGCGCCTCAAAGGACCTGTCGCGATCAGCGACGGTGACGAATTGCAATTCGGTGAAGTCAAAACGGTGTTTCGCGCCACGACGAACGAATTGTCGTCGTTGCCGCCTTTGACGTTGCCCAGTGTGAGCTCCACGAAATCGCGCGGTGCCTTCGACCCGGAGGACGCAAAAAAGGCACGGAATCCACAGCCGCCGGGATTGAGCGAAATGTTGGCGCGTCTGAAACTGTTTTGCGACATCGGTGCGCAAGCGCGGCAAAAAATCGATCTGCGTCAGCAATTGTCGAACATATTGCAATTCATCCACTCGGCGTTTCCGCACCTGACGCGCGCTGCCGTTTACGCGCCAGCTGGCGGTACCGAGCATTTGGCGGCACTCGCCGAATGGGCATCGGAATCTGATTTGGAATTGTTTACGGAAGTCGAAGGCTTTCTCAAAGAAGCCCTGCGGCGCGAACAAGGTCTGATGGTGAACGATTCCGCCGGCCGCGATGCCATCGCGACGCGACTTCGTGCCAACGTCATGCCGGCAGCGCTCGCCGGAATTCCTTTGCGACTGGGCGACGACGTGTTAGGCGTGTTGTATCTCGATAGCGTGTTCGTCGAAAGCGCCTGGCGCACCGGCGATCAAGAACTGTTCGTCGGCATCGCGGGACAATTGGCGTGGCTGCTCGCGAGCGCGCAAGGACAATCGGCGGAACGCGCCGTGGAAACGCACGATCTCGCGCTGGCGCGACGTATCCAACAACGGTTCTTGCCGCAGTCGCCGCCGAAGTTGGCCGGCTATCGTTTTGCCGATAGCTATGCGGCGGCGCGCGTCATCGGCGGCGACTACTACGATTTCTTCAACTATCGCGACGGACGACAGGGGTTCGTCATCGCAGACGTCTCGGGCAAAGCGGTATCCGGCGCGTTGTACATGGCGCGGCTGAGTGTGCAAGTGCGCGCCATGGCGCGGCATCTTCCCGGTCCTGTCGAATTGCTGACCGGGCTTAATCGAAAGCTTTATCAAGAATTGGAACCGGGCATGTTCGTCACCATGCTCGCTGCCGCGATCGAACCGGAATCGGGTACGTTGAGCTTCGCCAATGCAGGTCATCCGTTGCCGTTGATGCGGATGGCGGACAGCAGCATTGTCGAGATCGGCGAGCCGGGCGCGCTACCGCTCGGCGCGATGGGCGATACCGTCTTCGGCGAAATTCAGGCCACGATCGCGCCGGGTGGTTGTGTTTTGTTCTACACCGATGGACTGGACGAAGCACACAATCCGCAAAAGGAATTGTTCGGCAAAGATCGCGTCATCAAAACGATGATCGATGGCGGCAACAATGCGCAAGCGATACTCGATTCGCTACTTGCCGAGCTGGCGCGATTCACGTCGGGTGAACCGCAAAGCGACGATTTGACGCTGCTTACGCTCAGCCGCGAGCAAGCCGCCCGCGTCAAAGTTTAGGATTTTCCGCCGAAAATTCCACGTATCTTGCCGATCACGCCCGCGTCGGGTGCGCCATCTTTTGATTTCGGCGGAGATTTTGCCGGCGGTCTTGGCGGCGGTGGCGGAATCGATTTTCCTGCCGCACCGGCAATGACTTTGAGGCCAAGAAGCTGCGTTGCGATTTTCGCCAAATCAGCGGCTTTGGGATGCGGTGCCTCGCTTGTCGATTTCGCACCGAGCAACGTGGCTACTTTCTGCGCGAGAACAACTTCCGGCTGCACGGCTTTCGCCGGTTCACCCATTGCCGCCGCACGATCAGGAAACAGTGCGAATAATTTACTGAATCCGGCCACGTCGAATACTTGCTTCACGCTGGGATTCAGACCGCACAGACGCAAACTGCCTTTGCCGCCTTCGAGTTGTTTCGCCGTTGCGAGCAATACGCGCAATCCGGCGCTGCTCACATAACCGATGCCGGTCAGATCGATCAAAAAATTGCGTTCGCCTGCCGCAAGCAAATCCTGCAGCGTCAGTTCCACATCCGCCGACGTATCCGTATCCAAGCGCCCGCTCAACGCCAGAATCCGCGTCGTGCCTTGTTGCTCTTGTTGAATTTCAATTGCCACGAATCAGCCTTCGCGAAATACGAAACGCGCCGCGCCGATCTGAATCACATCTTCGTTGCCAAGCTGACGCTCTTTCACTTTTTCCGCGTTGACGCGCGTACCGTGTTTGGTGCCGAGGTCCACCAGCGTAAATCCCGCCATGCTGACGGTGATCTGCGCGTGTTTGGGCTCCACGCCCGGCCCGGCAATGCGAATGTCATTCGATGTATCCGCACCGATCGCCATCGGTTTCAGCGTCAAGGTATAGGATTGTTTTCCCGCCTCGGGATTTTGCGGCACGAGACGCGCCGCGCGGAAAATTTGCGTCGCACCGCCCCCGGCCGACAGCGGCGGTACTGGCGTTGGCGGCACCGGACGGACTGCGGAGACATTCACTGCCGACATGATCTGCGTTCGGTTCGGTTGCAGGTCCGGCCGCACGGCCGGCATATCCGTGGTGCGCGATTCCGATGCGGCGTCGGCGGGCATCGTAGAGAAACGACCCGTAACGATGGCATCGGGACCGGCGGTGCTTGCGCCAGTCGTTGAACGGGCAGCATCCGTCGCGGACGATTCCAACTCGCTCTCTGCATGAAACGCTTCGAGGAAACGCGCTTTCATTTCCAAGCCGCGCGCACGCGCTTCGGCTTTCTCTTTTACCGATGCCTCGATGACCTTGATCCGTTTCTGGAATTCTTTTTCGTCGAACTCGCCCAATTTATAACGCAGCTCGAGTTCCTGTTGATCGAGTTTCACCGCTTCGTGATCGGCTTCGAAACGTTCGATCAAACTGCGCAGACTCGCATATTGTTCGCGCGCCGCTTGCTTGAGCGGCGCGGCTTGATCGTCGAGCGCGCGTAGACGTTGCTGATAATCGTCGCGGACACGTTTGTAAACCGGCTCGGCAAACGTCGCTTTCAAATCTTCCATCGACTGCAATCGCGCATTGAGCTGATCTTGCTCCAGCTTGAGCGTCTTCAGCGATTCGATCGCAGACAGATCGATCGACGCCAGCGCGTCCTGCCATTCGTTTTCTTTGGTTGCCATGTTTCCTCCGAACGGATCAGACGCTGATCAAATCGACTTCGATCAAACCGAACCGCAATTTATCGCCCGGCTTGATCGGAACTTTTACGGCAGGTTGCAAACGTTCGCCATTGAGATGCGTGCCATTCGCCACGCCGTTTTCTTCTTGCAAAAAGTATAGGCTGCCTTCGCGCGAGATTCTGGCGTGTCTGCGACTTAGCGTGCGATTCGTATCGAAGGGGCCGAGATTGATTTCCGGCTCGATACCCGCCGCAGGATCGGGCCGGCCGATCAAAAAATCGGTACGCGTATTATCGAGCGAAATGATTTGATCTTGCCCTGCCGGCCGCAGCGCGAGCAATTTCTGTTTCGCGACCGGTGGAGCGGGCAGTGGTGAGACAGGTGCGGGTGGCGCTGGCGCCGGAACAACGGGCGCAACCGCAACGGGAGGCACCACGGGTTTGGGTTGCTCGATTGGTTTTGCCGGCGGTGGAACGACGGCGGCAACGACGGGGACATGAGAAAGCCGCGCGACGACCTGCTTGAGAATACGCACGGCAATTTCCGGATTCTGCTTGACCACGTCGCTAAACGCGGCGCGTTCGATGCGCAGCACGCGTGTCTTGACGCTGGCGCGTGCGCTCACAGCATGCGGTTTTTCGGTCAATGCCGCTTCGCCAAAAAATTCGCCGGGCCCGACCGTTGCGATTGGATCGCCGTTCGCGGCAACGAGATCGACGTTCCCGGTTTCCACGATATAGGTTTCAGTGCCCGTCTCGCCTTCGTTGAAAACGTCCGTACCGGCGGGGAACTCGATGAAAAAATCTTTGGCGGTGCTCATGTATTGCGTCTCGCACGCGGCAACGCCGCGAAGGGCGATTATGCCGACCGCTGCGCGCCGCCCGCAAGGCAAACCGCCGTTCACGATTCTTAACTGCACCGATCGTTATATTTCGGCGATGAATGTTTTTCGACTCGCGAGCGCTGGAATATCTTTCATCGCGCTCGCCATGTGTGCGAGCGCATCCGCCGCCCAGACCTTCACATTGCCGACCTGGGTCTGCAAGCACCCCGACGCGATTTTCATCAGCGAGTTTGATACGGCGGAGCTACCGGTGCCGCGCGATCCAACCCAAGGCAACGGCGGTACAGCTGGTACTAGCACGCATGCCGCGCACATCGCAGGCCTCGGCACCGGCGTGCAGAATTACTACCTATTTGTGCCGACGTCGTACACATCATCGCAAACGTACCCGTTCGTCCTTGCGCTGCATGGCACGGCGCCGTACGCAAGCCGATCCAGCTATGCGAGCGATGTCCTGACGGCGTGGTCGAGCGTCGCGACAAGTGGACAATTCATCGTTGCCGCGCCGGTCGCCGACGAAGAAGTGTCCGTCGACGGCCAGGCCGGCGCGACGTGGTCTGTGCCGCCGGACAGTCCCAGCGATTACGATCTGTTTGCGACGGTCCTGGCTTACGCGGAAAGCGCTTACAACATCGATCGCACGCGGATATATGTCTGGGGATTCTCAGCGGGTGGATCAGTGGCGTACGACTTGGCTTTGAATGACTACAGCACGACATTCGATGCATCAACGATGGCGGCTTATAGCGTCAGCGCGGGCGCGTTGGGCGGATTGGCGTGTTCGTACTCGTCGAATTCCTGCCCCGCATTGCTACAAGCGCAAACGCGGAGAGTTCCCGTCGATATTCACGTCGGCACCGCAGACGACCCGGGTTATTCCTACACAGAAGAAGATCTCAGCGACTTCGTTTCTGCCGGATGGACACAAGGCAGCACCGTTTTCTTCAACACATTCGCGGGTGGACACACGTATTCGACGTCGGATTTGCAATTGGCTTGGACGCATTTGTGTCCCAACGGCGTGACGCCCTGATGCCGTCTTCTCCAGACCTGCGTTCGGTTGCAGCGGACTCCCCCCGCCCGCTATAATTATGGGCCTTGTCGACCAGTCCGATCCGGCAGTTTTATAAGTCGGAATCGTTTCTGGGATTTGCTTTCCCTATGCAAAACTCGATCGCTGCCGGCAGGCGGCTCGCCCTACGTGTCGTCGGCGCGCAATCGCTCGTCACGATGGTGGTCGCAGCGGGTTTTTTGCTTCAGGGCTGGCAGTCGAGCCTGGGAGTGCTGAGCGGCGGTTTTACCGTCACGTTGGCGACAGGAATTTTGGCGCTGCGGGTTTTTGCAGCGCCGCCCGCTGCGGCGGGAGTGGTGATGGCGCGATTCATTGTCGGTAATCTGCTCAAGTGGGGCGTCATCGCACTCGGGCTTTACGTTGCGATGGTGAAAGCCGGTCTTCCGGGGTTTGCCGTGATGATCGGTGTGGTCGCTGCCTTGCTGCCGCAAATGCTCGGTCTGCACGACGGGTGGACTCGCTAAAGAACGTACGTTTTTAATCAGACCGGAATTTCGACGAACATGGCGACTGAAGCCGCACCTGCGCACGACGCGGGCAGTTACATTCTCCACCACCTCACGTTTCTTCAGCTCGATCTGAAGACGATGAAGATCGTCGAGAACGCGCCCGGCTTCTGGGTGCTGAATCTCGATTCCGTGTTCTTCTCGCTGTTCTTGGCGCTGGTCTATCTCATCATTTTCCGTTCCGCCGCGCGCAAGGCGCACGCCGGCGTGCCGAGCAAATTCCTCAACTTCATCGAGATGGCGATCGACTTCGTCGACAGCCAGGTGAAGGATGCGTTCCACCACACCTCGAAGTTCGTCGCGCCGATGGCGCTGACGGTGGGCTTGTGGATTTTCCTGATGAACTTCATGGATATGTTGCCGATCGATTTGCTGCCGACGCTCGGCGGTTTTGTCGGTCTGGAACATCTGCGCGTGGTGCCGTCGGCCGATCCGAACATCGCGCTGGCGATGTCGATCACGGTGTTCCTCACCGCGTTCGTCTATAGCTTCGTGAATAAAGGGTTTAAAGGCGTCGGTGGCGAATTCTTTTTGCATCCGTTCGCGACGAAAAATAAATTCGTAATGCCGTTGCTAATGTTGATCAACTTCCTGCTCAAGTGCGTGGAAGAACTGGCCAAGCCGATCAGCCAGGGCCTGCGATTGTTCGGCAACATGTACGCCGGCGAGATCATCTTCATCCTGCTCGCGTGCTTCACGCTGAGCTACACACCGACGAGCTTCGGCAGCAATCTGGGTCTCGTCGCACAGATTCTGCTCGCCACGGGCTGGACGATCTTCCACATCCTGATCATCGGCCTGCAGGCGTACATCTTCATGGTGCTGACCGTCGTTTACATGGCGATGTCGGCCGACGAGGCGCACTAATTTTTTCCCCGATTTTCCAACGATTTCATTCACAGCAAAGTTAGACGGAGATAAGCATGGATTTGACCGCACTCGCTTCAGTTGAAGGCATGACCGCTATCGCGGCCGGCCTCATTCTCGGCCTCGCTGGCATCGGCGCCGCCATCGGCATGGGCCTGATGGGTGGCAAGTTCCTCGAAGGCGCGTCGCGCCAGCCGGAACTCGTGCCGATGCTGCAAGGCAAGATGTTCCTGCTCGTCGGCCTGATCGACGCGATTCCGATCATCGGCGTGGGTATCGCGCTGTACCTGACGTTCGTCGATCCGTTCGCGGGCAAAGTCGCCGCGCATCTCGCCGCTGGTCACTAAGTCAAGCGCAATCGAATCAGGCTACGAGGGTTAACCCGTGAGCATCAACGCAACACTCATCGTCCAGATCATCGTCTTCGGGATCCTGGTGTGGTTCACGATGAAATTCATCTGGCCGCCGATCACGAAGGCGATGGAAGAGCGTTCGACGCGCATCGCCGACGGCCTGTCGGCGGCGGATCGTGCGAAAGCCGAACTGAAGGAAGCCGACGCGCGCGTGGCCGAAGAAATCAAAAAGGCACGCGCACAGGCGGCGGAAATCATCGAGAAAGCGCAGCAGCAAGGCAATCAGGTCATCGATAAAGCCAAGGCCGATGCGTTGCTCGAAGCGGCCCGTCTGAAAGCGACGGCGCAAACCGAGATCGAAGGCATGGTCGGCAAGGCCCGCGAGCAATTGCGCGGTCAAGTCGCCACGCTCGCGGTGCAGGGTGCCGAGAAGATCATCCAG
>CAZZWP010000087.1:0-13139 GCA_964657965.1 uncultured Rudaea sp.
CGTGGCCTTCAGAAAGCTCAGCAGATCTTTTCCGGCCCCGTTGACCGCCGCGTCCAATTCGAACGTGCCTTCACCGAGATCGGACAGGCTCGCGGTCGCATGATCGACTTTGACGCCCAGCGCTTGCGCCGCGCTTGCCTCGATGCGAAAACTGGCGTTGACGAACGTCGCGGTGGCTTTCACATTCTCCGCAGCAGGCCAGTCCGACAAGTACGGCAACCGGACGTCTTCGACATCGGCACGAGCTTCGAAGCGTCCGGTATTTTCGCGGAACGGCCAGTCGGCGAGATCGCCGTGAAACACGGCGCGGCCGGCTGCCACGCGACCGGACTCGATGGCGCGATCGAGAAAGTTTATGGTGTTCGCCGGCATTGTCGCGATCGGCCAGAACAGATGCGAGGCCTCCACTTGCGCGTGCGTGATCGCAGCGTACGCGTCGACGGATGGCTTCGAACCGTCGTCATGCAGGTCGACCGAGCCACGCAGTTGGCCGCCGTAGTTCGCGCCTTCGAAATTCAACGCATCGGTTTCAATGCGCCATGCTGCGTCGGCGCGATAGATCGCGACGTCGCCGAACAAATTCGAGAATTCGAGCGGGCGGCGAAATACTTTGGGCGCGTCGATGCCGAACGGCGATTTGGGCGGTAGCGTCAACGCGAACGAATCCTGATCACCCAATACCGAGCCGGTGAGACTATTGACGCCGGGAATGGCGTCGACGGGATGCCAGGCACCGCCCGCGAACGAGGCGGCGAGGTCGAAATCCTGCATGTCGATGTAACGAAGCGTGAGCGAACGCAGATCTCCCACGGGATCGGCTTCATACAACCAGTGGCGCCACATTTCCGGCAACGCGTCGGTCAGCATCGCGACGCTGGCGGGTGCGGCGATGTCGAGATTCGCCGCGTCGATCACGTACGTCGCCGGCGCGTTATCGACGCCGTCGATTTTTTCCACATGTATACTCGCGTTGCTCGACGGCACGCCCTGTCGTGTCACAACGATGTCGTCGAGATCGGTCGTCCATCCGTTCGCATTGCGTTTCCAGCGCGCGCCAAACGCGACGCGATCGAAACCGACGCGCGGCACGATCGTTTCTTTGGCGCGCACGGTGATCGGTTGCGGCGTCGTGATGACGAGATTGCGCAGGTCGATTTCCGAGTGCACTTGCAGCAGCGTCTCGCGCGTCCAGTCCGCCCATACTTGCAGGCGGCCTTCGCCGCTTTCCATCTGCCACCCGGCCAGTGCCGAGCCGTGCAGAATCGTCGCGATGTCGAGGGCGTTGCCGCCGAGATAGATTCGGCCCGCTTTGCTGTCGCTGTCGTAATCGGCGATGACGTCGATCGGTGCCGTCGCCGTTTGCGCGGAGCGTACGCGTGCCAATACGCGATGGTTGTCGCCCGCGTTGATGAGCCGGATTTCATCGGAGGTGAGCGCGATATGGCGACCCGCCGTACTGTCGTCGATGGTTAGATTGACGTTGCGCAATACCAGCGAACCCAGGTCGAACAACGGCGATGAACCGCTGTCGTCGTCGTCGCTGGCCGTGTCGAGTCCCTGCAGACGCCAGTCGCCGGCGGCATTCCTGACGAGGTGCAGATCGAGGCCCACCAGCCGAAACTCATTCCACGCCTGATTGCGATGAAACAGTGCAAGGAAATTGATCTTCAACTGCGCTTGCGGAATGGTCAGCCCGGGTTGCGCGGCCGCGCCGGATGCAATGCGCACATCGTGCAGCGTCAATACGGGGCCGTCGTGTTCCCATTGCCCCTCGGTGTGATCGAGCGTCACCGGACGCTTCAATTTGTCACTCAGGAACGCACTGATTTTTTCCGGATGGTTGACCAGCCACGGCAATGCGAGTTGACCGAGACCGACGATCACCGCCGCCGTGATGACGAGCACGGCGAACAGCGCCTGGACAAACAGGCGCGCATGATGCACGCGACGGCGCCACATCACAGAGCGCGGACCTCGCGCTTACAGCAACACGACATCGTATTGCTCCTGCGCGTAATGCTCCTCGGGCTGAAAACGGATCGTTTTGCCGATGAATTCTTCCAGTTCCGCCACGGCGGAGGATTCTTCGTCGAGAATGCGCGCTACCACTTTCGGCGCGGCCAGGACGAGCAATTTCTTCGCTTCGAATTGCCGCACCGCGCGCGTGATCTCGCGGAAGATTTCGTACGTCACCGTTTCGGACGTCTTGATACTGCCGCGCCCTTCGCAGGTCGGGCACGGTTCGCACAACTGGCGTTCCAGACTCTCCACGGTGCGTTTACGCGTCATCTGCACCAGGCCGAGATGCGACATCTCGTATACCGTGGTTTTCGCGTGATCGTGAATCAGAGATTTTTCCAGCATCCGCAATACCTGACGTTTGTGTTCCTCATCCGTCATATCGATGAAATCGATGATGATGATGCCGCCAAGATTACGCAGTCGAAGCTGACGGGCAGCTGCCTGAGCGGCTTCGAGATTGGTTTTGTAAACGGTCTCTTCCAGGTTCCGATGCCCCAGAAAGGCGCCGGTGTTGACGTCGATCGTCGTCATGGCCTCGGTTTGGTCGATGACGAGATAGCCACCGGATTTCAGCGGCACCTGTTTCTTGAGCGCACGCTGAATTTCGTCTTCGACGCCGTAAAGATCGAAGATCGGCCGCTCGCCCGGATAATGTTCGATGCGTTCGGCCAGTTCCGGCATGAACTGCTGCGCGAATGCGACCATGCGATCGAACGTTTCGTTGGAATCGACGCGCACTTTTTCCACGTCGCGTCGCATCAAGTCGCGAAGCGCCCGCAGCGGCAGCGAGAGGTCTTCGTAGATGCGATCGCCCTCGCGCGCGGTGACGATCCGTTCCTGCAAGGATTGCCATAGTTTGGTGAGATAGGCGACATCCTCCGACAACGCCTCACGCGCCTGTCCCTCCGCATTCGTGCGCATGATGTATCCGGCGTTGGTTTCGGTCGCCAGCGGTTGCAGCATTTCCTTCAGCCGCGTGCGTTCGGCTTCGTCTTCGATGCGCACCGAAACGCCGACGACTTTCACATAGGGCAGCAATACGAGATAACGCGATGGCACGGAAAGATTCGTCGTCAGCCGCGCGCCTTTGCTGCCGATCGGGTCTTTGACAACCTGCACGACGATGTCCTGTCCTTCGCGCACGAGTTCGGCGATGGGCTGCGACGCCGGCGGCGTGCCGTTGCCGTTCTCGTTGCTCTCGCCGAGCAACGCCGGCATCGCGCGCAGGATGTCAGAGGCATGCAGAAACGCCGCGCGTTCCAGGCCGATCTCCACGAAGGCCGCCTGCATGCCGGGCATGACGCGGGTGATGCGGCCTTTGTAAATGTTGCCCACGTAGCCGCGCCTGAGCGCACGTTCGATGTGCACTTCCTGCAGCATGCCGTTTTCGACCACCGCGACACGGGTTTCGCGTGGGGTCACGTTGATGAGAATTTCTTCGGTCACAAAAGCACTTAAGGTTAGTTTCTAAGACGGTTTATAGCTTGACCGCGTCGCGCTGTCGATCCGGCGCGCTCGGGCTTCAATCGAAGCGGCCCAACAACTGCGCCGTTTCGAACAGCGGCAATCCCATCACGCCCGAGTAGCTGCCGGACAAATGACGAATGAATCGCGCCGCGCGGCCTTGTATGGCGTAAGCGCCGGCCCGACCCATCGGCTCGCCGGATGCTACGTAGCCCGCGATATCCGCGTCCGACAATCGATCGAACTCCACGTCAGAAATGCTCAACGCGAATTCTTCACGTCGCGCATTGACACACCACACGGCAGACAACACGCGGTGCGTTCGACCGGAGAGACGACGCAGCATTGCCGTGGCGCCCTCGTTGTCAGCGGGCTTGCCGAAGACGTCATCATCGAGAACCACTTCGGTATCGGCGCCGAGCACCACCGCGTTCGTCGTATCGGCGAGCGTCGCCAGCCCGGCCCGCGCCTTTTCGCGAGCGACTCGACTCACATACGCTTCAGCCGATTCTCCCGCCGTGCGAATTTCCGGCACGTCCAGCTCGATGGTCTGGAAGACGATGCCGATCTGTTCAAGCAATTGGCGCCGCCGCGGCGATTGCGAGGCGAGAAACAATCTCATTTTGCGATCCTGAATGTGTTACGCCCGGCGGCTTTCGCTTCATAGAGTGCGTCGTCGGCGAACTTCATCAATTGATCGGCGCTCGCGATCGTCCAAGACCGGAACGCGATGCCGATACTCGTCGTCACCGACACGAACTTTCCGTCGATGGAAATGCCGGACGACAACTGATCAATGAGTTTGCGCGCGATCGTCTGCGCCACGACAGGCGAATCGATATCTTCGATCAGCACGACAAACTCGTCACCACCCAACCGCGCGACCAAATCCGTATCGCGTACGCAATCCGTCAAGCGCCGTGCGAACTCGACGAGAATTGCGTCGCCTGCCGCGTGACCGAGCGTATCGTTGATCTCTTTGAAATGATCGATGTCCAGATACAACAACGCGATCGGCGCCGGATGGCGTTGCCGACGCGCAATCGCCAGTTGCGCGCGCTCGTTGAACTGAAAACGGTTCGCCAATCCGGTGAGGGAATCGTTACGCGCGAGTTTCTCCAGTTTATGTTCCGCGAGTTTCATGTTGGAGATGTCGAACACCATCGCGTAAAACCCGATGAGTTCGCCGTCCGGCGCGCGATCGGGAAGATACGTGCACTGAAAAAACTGGTGCGTGCCCGAATAATCGCGTTCGGTCTCGAACGTCACCGTTTCGCCGCGCAACACGGCATCGATGTACGGCTTGATCTCCGCGTATACTTTTTCGCCCCCGACATCGCGCAACGATCGGCCGATCAACGAGGCCGGATTGACGCCCAGTGTCCTGCCGGCATACGCATTGGCGAACGTGTAGCGCTCGTCGGTATCGATGTGCAGGACGAACGCCGGTGTGTTGTCCGCAATCGCACGAAGGCGACGCTGATTGCGCGCGAGATCTTGTTCGGCCTTGATGCGGCGGGAAATATCGCGGCCGGAATAGATGATGTCGGCGGGTTGTCCGTCGGTCGACGGCACGAGGCGGGCGTGCGCTTCGATCCAGATATAACGGCCATTGCGATGTTGCACGCGATAAACCATGGTCGACGAGCCGCCTTCGACGCGAAGCTTGGCCATCGCCACCATCAACGAGGCGCGGTCGTCGACGTGGATCAAGTCCCAGCGTTCCTCTCTGAGTTCATCGATTTCCCAACCCAGCATTTCCGACGCCGACGGCGAAATGTATTTTCGTCGGCCCTGCCAATCGATGCGCACGACGAGATCGCGCGAATATTCGGCGAGCATGCGGTATTCGCTCTCGCTGTTGGCCAGACGCCGTTCCAGCCACTGACGTTGCGTGAGCACGATCGCCACCGGCAACGTGAGTGCGCAGATGCAGCCGATGAATAACTGCAGCACAAAAGTTCGTTCTGCCGGCGTAGCGTCGACGCTGAGCATCAAGGGACCGTGACCGCTCAGCGTACCCACCAGCGCCACAATCGAAACGATCGACGTACTCAGCACGAAGCCGTTGAAACGGTAGCGGAATGCCGTCAACAGCGTTATGGGCAGAATGACGAACAGCAATGGATATCGTGATTGCGCAAAAACCGCGGCCGAGGTGACCGTCACGAGCAGCATCTGCAAGACTAGTTCGGTCCGTTGGCCCGGCCATCCAAACACCCGAATGCCCTGCACGCGCGCCACGGCGGTCAGCGTGGCGAAGATCACCATGCCGATGGTATGCACGGAAAACCACGTCAAAAACAACGGGAAAAAATTCCCGCCACGAAAAATCGCCAGCGTTGCGGAGGAAATCAGCGCGGACGCGGCGCATGCGGCAATCGTCGACCCGGTGGCGAGTTTGGAGACGCGAACGATCTGGGAAACGTCGAAGACGTCGCCTGCGAATCGTCGTACGACGTAGGCAACGGCGACGGCATCGAACGTGCTCGCGGCACCCAGCACGAGCGGCGTGTACCAGGCGTCGATATGGAAAAGTCGCACGAGGACGTTCGCCAGCAACGACGCGACAATGTATACATTCCAGCGCGCACGCGGCGTGGTCAGCAACACGCCGGCGATGACGCCGCTGGCCGGCCAGAGATTCGACAAGCCGCCCGGTTGTCGCGTGAACGAGATCGATACCTCGCACAACACACCGACGCAAACAGCGAGCGCGAGCGCGCCTCGCGCGGTCGCCAATCGTGTGCGCACTTCTGCGTCGTCAGCCATCAACGGACTCGATCATTCGTATGGCTCACAATTTAACCGGAAACGGGCGTGCGGATCGTGAAGCTCAACCGCGGTGATACGGATGATTCCCCAATAAACTCGCGGCGCGATAAAGCTGCTCCGCGAGCACGATACGCACGATGGGATGCGGCAAGGTCAGCGGCCCGAGCGACCAGCGTTGATCGACGCGCTCGAGAACCGGTGCGTCGAGTCCGTCCGCGCCGCCGATGAGAAACGCGAGATCTTTGCCGAGCATGCGCCAGCGTTCCAGTTGCGTGGACAATTCTTCGCTGCTCCACGGTTTTCCTCGACCATCGAGCGCGACGACATGCGCGCCTTTCGGTATGGCCGCGAGCATCGCAGCACCTTCGTCGGATTTGATCCGTGCGCGATCGCCGCGTGATTTCGCCGTCACTTCGACGAGTTGCAACGGCAACTCGCGGGACAGCCGTTTGGAGTATTCGGCAAAGCCGCTCTCCACCCACGCCGGCATGCGATCGCCGACGGCGATGATCCACGCGCGCATGGATAAAGACTACGCGAGCGCGGCGGCGATCAGTCGGCGTTCGCCGCGGCAGGCATGTCGCTTTCCACCGTCCACAAACGTTCCAGACCGTAGAACTCGCGGATGCGCGGCAGCATGACGTGCACGATGATGTCGCCCAGATCGACGAGCACCCACTCGGCTTCGCGCTGACCTTCGACGCCGAGCGGCATCATGCCGGCCTTCTTCACGAACTTGACGACTTCGTCGGCGAGCGATTTCACGTGTCGCGTCGATGTGCCGCTGGCGATGACGAGCAAGTCGGCGATGCTGGTCTTGCCGCGCACGTCGATTTCGCGAACGTCTTTGGCCTTCAGGCCATCGAGTGCGGCAATTACTTGTTTACGGAGTGCGTCGACCGGATCGACTTTCGCGGGCGATTTCGAAACGATTTTCGCCGATGCGGTTTTGACGACTTTAGAACGGGTTTTCGATGTCGCTGAGATTTTAGATGCGGTAGCCAAAGTGGCAGGATCCTCGTAATGGAACGAACTCCGCGCGGGCGACCCGGCGCGAAGGTGTGCTGAAAAAAAGTTGCGTTGCACTCGACGCGGCGCCGCTGCGGCATCGCGGAGGAAAAATCCAGCGCGCGTGAATCACGTGGCGGATCGCGTAAATCCCAAATTGAACGTCAGACTCGTGTTTACGACGACTTTCATCGGTTCTCCGTTTTCGGATGCCGTCGAAATCAGTATAAGCCGATTTTCGTGACATGCCAGTGGCAAAAACGCACGAAATCAGGCGCTCCCCGTACGGTAGGGCGCCAGGATGGACGGCTTGGCGAGCAGCGCATCGGGGACGAGCCAATGCACGTCGCGGCCGCGCGCGAGCCGGTGACGGATGTCGCTGGCCGAGATTTCCAGTTGCGTGACGGCGAGACGGATCACCTTTCCAGCCGCGCCGTGTTTAACATCAGCGGCCGCATCGGTGCGTCGCGCGGCGACTTCGGTGGAAAGATCGTCGGATAACGTCGCACTGTGCCCGGGCCGACTCAGCACCACGAAATGCGCGAGCGCGAACAATTCCCGCCACCGATGCCACGTCGGCAATCCGGCGAACGCGTCGGCGCCGAGAAGAAGCGCGATCGATTGCTCGGATGGAAATTCTCGGCGCAGTTCAATCAGCGTGTCGAGCGTGTACGACGGACCCGTCCGCTGCAACTCGCGTGTGTCGACCGACAGATTTTTTTGTCCGGCTACGGCCAGCTCAAGCATTGCCGTGCGTTGTTTCGCACTCGCGATCGGCGCCGATCGATGCGGTGGCGTGTTGGCCGGCATCAGGCGAACGTCCGCATCGAGAAATTCCGAGGCTTCGAGCGCGACGCGCAGATGGCCGATGTGGACCGGATCGAACGTGCCGCCGAAAATGACGACCGGTTTCATCAACTCGCAGCAAGCAATTTCGCACGCGGCATCGCGACGGCGGTGAGCAACCGTTCCAGCTCGCGCCACGGATCGCCCCAGCCGCGGCCTTTGCTCAGTCGATCCACGCGCGCGGCCTGGACGAGGCATTTTTCCCAATGTGCGCGTTCGGCGCGTCCCAGCGCCTGTCGATACACGCGTTCGCGTGCAGGCCAAATATGCTCGTTGCGGAAGGCTGCTGACAGATTCGAGTTCGCTGCCAGGCGTGCGATCAACTGCAATTGATTGAGCACCCAACCCATCAGCGCGGGAACTTGCTCACCTTCGGCGCGCAAACCGTGCAACACACGAATCGTACGCGCCGCGTCGCCTTCGAGCGCGGCGTCGACCAGCTTGAAGACGTCGAATCGCGCGCTGTCGGTCACGAGTTGTTCGAGAGTATCCGCATCGAGCGGTTTCGATCCGTGCAACAAAACGAGCTTGTCGATTTCCTGCGCGGCGGCCAGCGAATTTCCTTCGACACGATCGGCCAGCGCCTCGATCGCCGCGCGATCGGGCTTCAATCCGCGTGATGCCATGCGTTGTCCGATCCAGTCCGGCAACTCTTCCGCCTTCAACGGCCACACCGGCACCACGACGCCGACGCGCTCGATCGCATTCACCCACGCACCGGCCTGCTGCTGTTTGCTCCATTGATTGGCAACGATCATGAGCACCGTGTCGGGCGGCGGATTTTCGCAATACTCGACGATGGCGTCGGACCCTTCCTTGCCCGGCTTGCCGGTCGGCAGTCGCATATCGATCAAGCGACGCGACGCGAACAGCGACATCGAGGCCCCCGCCCGCGCCAGCGCATCCCAATCGAAATGCGTTTCGGCATCGAGCACTTCGCGCTCGTTGAAGCCCAGCGCGCGAGCACGAGCACGCAATCCGTCGGCGGCCTCGAGCACGAGCAGATGTTCTTCGCCCGCGATCAGATACGCCGGTTTGAGTTCGGCGCCGGCGAGCTGTTTCTGGAAAGTCGCGAGCGTGTTTGCCATCGACGGCGGCGATCAGCTTTTCGTATCGACTTTCGCGGCAGCGGCAACTTTGCGCAGAACGGCCTGCACCATGTCGCGCTCCATCTCTTTCTTGATCTCGTCTTGCTCGGCCGTGGTGCCGATGGCCTGCGTTTGATCGAACGTGAATTCGCGCGATTGTTCGATGACCTGTTTCGGAATGACGACTTTTCCCGCGCCGTCGTTGATCTGCAATTCGACGTGATAAACCATGCTGAACTCGTTGACGTACGCGTTCGCGCCGACGGAGCGCGCCACCGGTGCGAGCGAGACGGCGGAGATCACGACTTCCGCGATGCCGTCACCGGGCGCCGTTTCGATTTTGGCGCCGCCGCGAACCAACGCCGCATCCAGATCGCGCTTGAGCGGGCTGAACGGATCGGAGATTTGCACGTTGACGCGCTGTAATCCCGTCGGCAGCACCACTTCGCCACGCATGTGGAAACCACACGCGGACAATGCGAGGAGTGCTGCGGTTATCGCGATCAATCGAATCGACGTCATGTTCTGGTTCCGGCAAGAATGGGTGCGGAGGGCTTCATTAGATCATACGGCGCGCGCCAACCTTTAAGGGCGCGAATGCGTTCGAGCCAATCGACTAGCGCCGGCCATTCGCTCAGATCGACGCGTGCCTGATCGGCCCAGAATAAATAGCCGCAACAGGAGATGTCGGCGATCGTCGGCTCGTCGCCGGTGACGAAATTCGTTTGCTTCAACTCGGCGTCGAGACGATTGAAGTCGGCGATCATCCGATCGGTGAACCATGCATCGAGCGCCGCGCCGGCGGGCGTGAACACACGCGAGAAACGCAAATGCGGGAAACTCATGGCGAGACGATTGGCCTCCCACGCCAGCCATTCGCGAACGCGCACTCTTGCGGCTTTTGTGTGGCCGTCGAGCATTCGGTAACGACGCGCGAGAACATGCAGGATAACGTTCGACTGACTCACGGCGAGTCCGTCGTCGAACACCAGCGTCGGCACTTCGCCGAACAATGACGCTTTTCGAAAATCATTACTGCGTTCGGATCGCGGCTGGTTCAGATCAACCGGCTGCTGCTCGAACGCGATGCCCATCAGCGTGAGTGCGAGCGCGACTTTGTAACTGTGCCCCGATTCGCGATTGCAATACAGAATCGGCATCAGATGACGATGCTCACGATTTTGCCTGGTACGTAGACGATTTTCTTTATCGCCGCATCGGCAATGTGATTTTTGACGTCGGCGTTGGCGAGCGCGATGGATTCAACCGATTCGCGCGCCGCATCGATGGCGACTTCGATCGTCGCACGCAACTTGCCGTTCACCTGCACGGCGAGTTTGACGGAATCCTTGCGCAACGCGTTTTCATCCGCCGTCGGCCACGCATGCGCGTACGCCGGATCGGCGTTGCCCAGTGCGTTCCATAACGCCTGCGCAACATGCGGCGTGATCGGGTTAAGCAACAACACGATCGACTCGAACGCCTCGTGCCGAACGGCGCGACCCTGATCGGACATGTCATCGAACTTGCTCAGCGCATTCAGCAACTCCATGCACGAGGCGATGGCCGTGTTGAAAGCATAACGGCGGCCATAGTCGTCGGAGACTTTCGCGATGGTTTCATGAACCTGACGTCGCAACGTTTTCTGTTTCGCGTCCAGTAACTTCACATCGACTTCCGGATGATCCGGCTGCGACACATGCGCATGCAGATCGCGCCACAACCGGCGCAGGAAGCGCGACATGCCTTCGACGCCCGCCTCGTTCCATTCCAGCGACTGATCCGGCGGCGACGCGAATAACGAAAACAGACGCACGGTGTCCGCGCCGTATTTGCCGACCATACTTTGTGGATCGACGCCGTTGTTTTTCGACTTCGACATCTTTTCCGTCGCGCCGATTTCGACCGGTTGTCCGTCCGCTTTCAGCTTCGCGCCGATGACGCGGGCGCGTTCGTCGCGTTCGATTTCCACGTCGGCCGGATTGATCCAGTCGCGCGAGCCGTCCGCGTTCTCGCGAAAAAATGTCTCGGCGATCACCATGCCTTGACACAACAGGTTAGTCGCCGGCTCGTTCGATTTCACCATGCCGGCGTCGCGCATCAATTTGTGGAAAAATCTAAAATACAACAAGTGTAAAATGGCGTGTTCTATACCGCCGATGTACTGATCGACGGGCAGCCAATAGTTGGCGCGTTCGTCCACCATCGTCGCCGCACCCGGACTGGTGTAGCGCGCGTAGTACCAGCTCGATTCCATGAACGTGTCGAACGTATCCGTCTCGCGTTCGGCGGGACCGCCGCATTGTGGACATGTCGTCTTGCGCCATTCCGGATCGGCCTTGATCGGCGACTGCACGCCCATGAAGCGCACGTTTTCCGGCAGGATCACCGGCAACTGATCTTCGGGCACGGGCACAACATCGCAGTTGGCGCAGTGGATCATCGGGATCGGGCAACCCCAATAGCGCTGGCGCGAAACACCCCAATCGCGCAGCCGATAATTCACGCGCCGCGAACCGGTGCCTTCCCTATCCATGCGTTTGGCGATGGCATCGAATGCGCCGCGATAATCCAGCCCATCGTATTCGCCGGAATTCACGAGCGTGCCGTATTCGGTGTAGGCACCTTTAGTGATGATGTCGTTTTCGAATTCTTCGAGCACCGACAACGAACCCGGCGCTTCGACGACTTCGAGCGGCTTGCCGACGCCCAGCGCCGTCGTCATCGCATCGGAGTTGTTCTGCGCATCGCGGCTGATTTCTTCGATGGCGTCGCGCACGGCATCGCTCACGATGACCATCTTGATCATCAAGTCGTATTTCGTCGCGAATTCCCAATCGCGCTGATCGTGCCCGGGAACGGCCATCACGGCGCCCGTGCCGTAACCCATCAGCACGAAGTTGGCGATCCAAACGGGAATTTTTTCGCCGCTGATGGGATGGATTGCGACATATCCCGTGTCGATACCTTTCTTTACTTGCGTCTCGACGTCGGCCTCGGCCGTGCCGCCGTGACGGCACTCGTCGATGAATGCCTGGATTTGTGGATTTGTGGACGCGGCCTTCAACGCCAGCGGATGTTCGGCGGCAATCGACAGAAATGTCACGCCCATCAACGTGTCCGGCCGTGTCGTGAAAACAGTGATCGACTCTTCGCCGTCGAGCACGAATTTGATTTCCAGACCTTCCGATCGACCGATCCAGTTGCGCTGCATCGTCTTGACCGGATCGGGCCATCCCGGCAGATTATCGAGCTCGCTCAGCAACTCGTCGGCATACGCCGTGATCTTGAAGAACCACTGCGGAATTTCGCGCTTCTCGACGAGCGCGCCGGTGCGCCAGCCGCGTCCATCGATCACTTGTTCGTTCGCAAGGACGGTCTGATCGACCGGATCCCAATTCACGACGGAATTCTTGCGGTACACCATGCCCTGCTTGAACAGGCGCACGAACATGCGCTGTTCGTGGACGTAGTACTCCGGACGACACGTCGCGAACTCGCGTGACCAATCGATCGCATAACCGAGCGACTTCAGCTGCTCGCGCATGTGATCGATGTTCGCGTATGTCCACTTCGCGGGGGCCGTGTTGTTTTTGATCGCCGCGTTTTCGGCGGGTAGACCGAACGCGTCCCACGCCATCGGTTGCAGCACGTTGAATCCGCACATGCGCCGATAGCGGCTGATCGTGTCGCCGATCGTGTAATTGCGCACGTGGCCCATGTGCAGCGCGCCGCTCGGGTACGGCAGCATGGACATGCAGAAATACTTCGGCTTGGAGGTGTCTTCCGTCACCTCGAAGGCCTTCGATTCGTTCCACAAGCGTTGCGCGGCGGCCTCGACCGCGGCGAAGTCGTAATTTTCCTGCATGGGGTTTGCAATGGCGGACGTCTGCCGCCGTTCTAGTAGGTATCAGCGTATTGTAACGCAGCCGCCAT
>CAZZWP010000088.1:0-13093 GCA_964657965.1 uncultured Rudaea sp.
CCGTTCAACATGCGCAGCACGTCGTCGGCGAACGCGCCGGCGGACGCGTAGCGCCGCTCCGGTTCGGCCGCGATCGCTTTCATCACGATATTGTCCAGATCGCCGCGGATCTGGCGGCGCGTGACGTCGGGCGCGGCCGGTAGCACGCCGGATGGCGCGTCCTCGCGCACGTCCGCCGACGGCGTGCGCGAACTGCCCGCATTCAGGCGCTGTCCGGTAATCAGTTCGCCGAGCAGGACGCCGAGCGCATACACGTCCGTCGCGGTGGTGATCGCCGCGCCGCTGTGCTGTTCGGGCGCGGCGTAGGCGGGCGTGAACGCGGGCATCTGCGTCTGCGTTTCGTCGACCGCATCGAGGAGCTTGGCGACGCCGAAGTCGATCAGTTTCACGGTGCCGTTGCGTGTCACGAGCACGTTGGCCGGTTTCAGGTCGCGATGCACGATCAGCGCCTGATGCGCTGCTTCCACTGCGCGGCACACTTGCAGGAAGAGTTCGAGGCGTTGCCGCAAATCGAGCCGATGCTCGCGCACATAGTCGGTGATGCGCTGTCCGTCGACGAGATCGAGCGCGATGTACGCCAGGCCTTCCTTGGTCACACCGCCTTCGATCAGGCGCGCGATGCCGGGATGTTGCAACTGCGCGAGCGCCAGCCGCTCGCGGCGGAACTGACGTTTCGCATCGGACGAATACAAGCCACGCCGCAGCAGTTTCAGCGCGACGAACTGACGCACGCCGTCGTGATCGCGCGCGGCGCGATAGACGGTGCTCGATCCGCCTTCGCCGAGCAGGTCGAGCAACTGAAACGAGCCGATGCGTTGGCCCGTATCGAACGGCGACGCTTCGTCGACGGGTCCGATCGCATCGGCCAGGTTGTCCGCATAGCGCTGGCGCAGATCGAGCTGATCCGCGCCGAGCGACAACATGCGCTCGAGCCGCTCCGGCGGGACATAGCGCGTCGAGCACGGCGCCACGCTCGGCCGGTGGCAGATCGACGGCCACGTCGAACAATTCGCGCAATGAAAAAGAAGGTTCAGCCATTCGCTCGCGTCACTCGATTCACGCTGGATAACGTTCAATCGGGCGCGGTTGGGCCATCGCCGAGATCGGTTTTCAGGAAGGCCAGTGCGAACTGTAAATCGCGAGTCGCGGTACGCCGCGCGATGCCGAGTGTGTCGGCCGCCTGCTCGACGCTTAAGCCTGCGAAGAAATGCAGTTCCACGACGCGCGCCGCGCGGGCGTCGGCGGCCTCGAGACGGCGCAGCGCCGCGTCGAAACCGATCGCTTCCTCGGCGCTGTCGAGCGCCAGGCGTTCGTCGCTGCCGGTGAGCGTAACCTGCATCCAGTCGCCGCCGGCGCGGCGGCTCAGCCGTTCGCGCGCGTGGTCGACGAGCAGATGCCGCATCGCGCGCGCCGCGTAGTCGAAAAACTGCGCCGGATGTGCGAACGCCAGTTCCCGGTTGTGGTTCACGCGCAGATACAGTTCGTGCACCAGCGCCGTGGTGTCGAGCGCGCCGCGCTCGCGCGAGGACAGGCGGCGGCTCGCCATCGCCTTCAATCGCTCGTAAACGGCGGTAAACAGAGCGTCGGCCGATGTCGCTGAATCAGTCGTCGCAGAATTGTTTTGCGCAGAATCGCTGATTGAAGTCGGCTGCATTTCGATTCCTCCACGTCGATTCTACACGCGGCCCGTTCCGAATGGCCGTGCGCATCTTCGGCGTTCGATGAGTCCTATCGAATGCACCTAGTCGTGCGAATCTTTCTGCCCGAGAGAAGCATTGGACCAGTATCACGTCGAACGGTCCGGCACTCACTTTCGCCGGATGCTCGCCTCAGCCACACACCTGCAGCACGTCGTCGCGGCCGGCTGCGTTGATGTGGTATTCGAGGTCGCGGATTTGATCGGGGATTCAAGAGCCTCTAAATCGTACGTTTTTTACTACGCTTCTATTCCAAATTGATCCGGAATTGAGATGTGCCCCAAAATAGTCACGCTGTCGTCTGATCTTATTAATGCAGCCGTTCGACTCTACTCGGGGTGAGCACTACGGATTGCAATCATCGCGCGCGTCGCGGTCAGTGAGATGCTTATGCGTATCCCGCGGCCAATGCGAGAAGCGCCCAGCAATGACATGTCCGCCATCGAAGGGCGCCAGAGTGATGATGGCGCTGCCACTGAACACGCGAAGCGCTTGCACTGAGCGTGACAGCAAGTGAAACGGCGACGATAATGCCGCTTCAGATTCTGTCGCAAACAACGCCGGGCTTACGTTGTTCTAATTTAGGAAAGAAATGGGGAATGCAGTGAACCGACGACGCATCCAATCAATGGCCGCCTATTTTTTTGTCCTGAGCGCTAGCGCCAATGCGCTGGAGACTCATCAGTACTATGCAGGCGAGATAACTTCAAACCTCGCGCTCGAAGCTGACGGTAATATTTGGTACGGGACAATCGACAGCGTCGGCCGTTTTACGTCAGAAGGGACGCCAGTTTTGTTTCCTCTTGCTCCCAGTTTGAATCTCACTCTGGTCGCGCTCGGCCCAGACGGCAACATATGGACGCTTTCTTCATTAAATTATCCGAACATGCTTTATGTGGTGACCCCGTCGGGTTCATTCGCGAGTACATTCGTGCTGCCCTCGAGCCAATACATAGCAATGACCGCCGGTGCAGACGGCAAAATGTGGATCGGCTCGGATTTTACCTCGACGCTGACATCAGTGGACACGAGCGGTCAAACAACCAGCTATCCAGTACCTTCGGCGATAAACGCGATCAGTTCAGGGCCGGACAACACGTTGTGGGCATCCGCCGGAACTCAAATTCTTCGGATTGAACTTTCCGGATCCGTTACAGCATTCAACATGTCTCCAGACGAGTTATCGCTGCTGGAAGCGACCGCGATTGTCGCCGGGCCGGATGGAAACATGTGGTTGCCGACCAACACAGCCGGTTGCCCGTACAGCCCGTGCATGGCGAGTGGCGCGGCGGTTGTGAGCGTAAGCGTTGACGGGGAGCGCACGCTTTATCAGCTCCCAAACAGCGAGCAGACCGCGGCACTTGGACTGGCCTTTGGTGCCGACGGGAATCCGTGGGTGACAGCGATTCGATTCGACATCAATGAGGTCCTGCTGCTGCGCCTGACGCCCAATGGTATGTTCACGGCTTACGTCCTAGATACTTACCCTAAGTCGCTGGTGAGCGATTCCGTCGGTAACCTCTGGTTATCGGATGGCGGCTTCGTAACCGAGATAGTCATACCCGCTGATCTGGTATTTTCGGATGCCTTCGACGTGCTTCCCGCACAAACAGCGCCGGTCCCGTATTTGCATTAAGTACTGTTCGCGATACTGCCGCAGCTATGGCATGTTCCAATAGTGACCGATAACTGCACGGATCAATGCGCAAACAATCGAGATGATTACTGTCGCCCAAATACTTACCCTCAGGGTTAGTAATGAGACCTGTAAGTCCTCGTACGCTCGCGTCAACGTTTTCGCGCACGCGGTTTGTCTACCCGACAACGGAAAGCCGCTACGGTTGCCTAACCGAACGCGCGTTTTGTTCCTCAAGCGCTTTGCGCTCGCGCTCGCGCCGTTCCCGTAATTCCCGCTCGATCAATATCGCACGTCGTTCTGCGGCTAATATTCGGACGCTCTCGGGGGCGACGGTCTCGATCGGCAGATGCAGATCGTTAAACGCCTCATCGACCCGTACGCGCTCGCCGTGCGCGATCGCGGTCAGAGCAGTGGTAGGCACCCAACCGCGGTCGTAGTCCTTGCCAACATCGCACCAGTCGCCGCTGTCCAGGCAGCCAAACACGTTGGCGGCACGGCCGTCAGCGAGAAATCCGACTTGCGCCTCATCCGTACTCGGGCCGGCTCGCAATGCGCTGCCGCCTAACATGAAGACAGTGCGCGACTGCGCAGAGGCGATGACAGGTAATAAACAAATTCCGATTAGCGCTATTGCCGCATTCCGACTTATCCGAGTGAAGATACGCATAACGGGTTCCTCGAGGAAAAGGCAATATTCACGTCGAGAGTTTCGACCGGCACTTAGCGCCAGAGCATAGTTCTCTCGTCCCGCGCATCCATAGAAACTTCTTGCTCACATTAGTTCAACCACTTGATGCTGGGTGGAGGGACGGAGTGAACGGTCGCTGTCGACCTCGCAAAAAATTACCCTGACGCTTCTAGCCATTTGGATGCTTTGATTAGCTAAGTAAACTTAGCAACTGGCATATCGCCGAGGCCACTGATTCGCCCATCGGCGTAAGCCCGACGGGATGCGATTTCACCGGCAGGGTTCCGGACAGACGAAACTCGCGTAGCGGATATCGAAGGCTTCCTCATCATTGTCCAAAATGAGTCAGCGATGTTGACTCGCATCGGCAGTACTTGCACATTTCATTTTCGATAGGCGTTTCAAATTCGATTCGAGACATAGGTCAAGATACCGGTTGCCATCAGTCCCATGACGGTAGCATGGCCGTTCGATCAGCTACTGCGATGATTGAGGCGCTTCTTTCGCGTCGAGACAACGATGTAGCAAAACCTCGTGGCTATGCGCAATGCGGTCTGGGGTGCACTGCACGGCATCCTTGATGTTGCTGGCAGTCGATGCTGTCGAAGCACGCAGTTCGCAACTCATGTTCGTCGCGCGCATGCCGTACATCGAAAGAAGTTCGGCTACCCGCGGCCCTGTTATTTTTGCCTGTTCGGGCGTCAGATTATCTTCGATCGCCTTACTCACCTGGCGGTATTGCGGAAAATTGTATTCCGAGGCGACCTTGACCCACGCGTATCCCGTCAGATCGTTTCGGCCGACGCCTTTACCGGTGAGGTACATCTCGCCAAGCGTCGCTTGACTGGGTTTGTCGCCGGCGCAAGCCAGTCGCTGGAACTTCTGAAGTGCTTCATCGTATCGTTTTGCCTCGTACGCTTGTGCAGCCTGAAGGCGCAGGTCGCGATAATCCGATCCTAAGATGCGATCAAAGTCTTTCGATGTATTGTCAGCCGCCACTGCCGACCCTGTTACAGTGAGAAAAATCGTTGCAACTAACTGACGTGTCATAAACCTCTCCAAATGGTGAATGAATTTTCTTGTAGCGCGTCCAACCACAAATTAACTGTGATTATTCTTGTTGTGCTGAATCGATTATCTTAACGGCCGGATTTTGAAACCCCACTTCGCCTATTCCCACTAGCATGATTCCGTATCCGATGTGCGCCGCGTCCACCGGAACATCGACGACGACGCTGTAAGGTGACCATGCGGTCGTACCGACAATCAGGTTCGGCTGCATGTCCTTGAGAACGAGCGGCTTGCCTTGACGATCGTCAACACGTACCCAAAGGCCTGCGCCACCGTCGGCCTTCTCGGTGCGGATATCCATTGAAACGCGAACGCGCTTACCACGCTGTCGATCGATCGCCGCGCCACGGTAGGCTGTCTCAAAATCCTCCGTCGTCGCCGCATCTTTAGCGATCAGTAAAAAACTTTCGTAACTAACCGTCTTAAATTCATACGCAGCGGGCGCAGTTCCGGCGAGCGCCCATGTCGGTTTGGATGGCTCGCGCGGTGGACCCAATACTGGTTGTCCTGGCGTCGGCGGTCCGTAACTTCCGGCCTGCGCTGGCGTCGCACCCGATAGAATCAACGTTAGTGAAATAACAGCGATCACTCCGGTGCGCTCCTCCGTGGATTAAGGACCGCTTCCTCGGAGGTCGTCGTTTGAAGTGGCGCAGTAAATAGGTAACGACGCGTCAATTCCCCGTAGTGTGCACTTACCTTATCGCGCGGCGAGCCAATGGGATGCGATGACAACAGCAGGATCGACGCGGCAGCGACGACCGACAGTGCTACTGCGAGCTGTCGCCATTGCCGCCGTGCGCGCGATTGCCTTGCTTGAACGGTGGCCGCCGTCAAAATGACAGTGTCTATCGCTCGGGGCGAACGTTGTACTGCCGTTCGACGGTACAACTCATCCAGCGTCTGTTTCATCGACAGTCCTTCAGCGCAACGCGCAGTCGCTGATAGGCGTAACGCAGGCGACTTTTCGACGTTTCTTTAGTCGTCCCCGTGGCCAAAGCGATTTGGGTGATATCTAGGTGGCCTTCCATCCGCATGAGGAACGCTTCGCGCTGCAATGGCGGTAGCGAAGCGATCGATCGGGTCAGCGCGTCGCTTGATTGAACGTCGAAAAGCCTGGTCAGGCACATCATCATCCGCATAATTTTCGGAAATAAATTCTTCTTCATGCAACGTGCGCTTACGGTAGCGTTCGACGCCCTGCCTATGCGCAATGGAGAACAAATAAGTGGCAAACGAAGCGTCGGGACGATAGCGTTCCCGACCATGAACAATAGCCATCCATACGTCTTGGCAGATTTCATCCGTCTCGACGGGCGATCCTGCGAAGCGAACAACGAACCGATAGAGTCGATCACGGTAACGCCGGTAAAGCTGCGCAAATGCGTCGGCGTCGCCGCGACCATAGCGCAACATGAGTTCGCTATCTGCGACACTGCCCGAGGCCGAGTCGTCCGACCGCGACATGATCTGCACAACGATATCTGGCAAATCCACAGTTGCGAGCATGAAATAAGCACCGCCCTCTATAACTTATCCTGTTAATCGGTGGGAAAGGGCTCTCGGGGTTAATTATCAATTATCACGAATACCGGGTAGCGGCGTGACCGAAATTAGGCAATGGTACAGCTACGTAAGACAAGAAGAGATGCATCCAGAAATCGGGAAGCTTCTTCGGCTTCGTTTTCACCATTTCAAGAATAACTCGCACCCTTTCTCAAGCTCATGGCGCGCTTGGTGGAGAGCATCGAGCGGATCAGAGGGCGCACTTCGTCGTGTCTAGATGACGCGCGGATATTAGGAAGTGCGCTGTAACCCTCGTTCACCAGCCCTGACTCCCAGGAATACCCTTAAATGGGCCGGCGAGCTTGCTGGTGATCCAGCCACCGTAGAAATCCCCGGGTTGCGGCACTACTTTTTCACCGTCTACGCTGCAACGATCGAACGGCCACGCATAGAAGGCGATGTGATGTCGTAACGATGCGAATGCAGGGCTGGGGTTTGGGTAACTCCACGCCACGCGCGGCAGGACGATATCGCCGATCACGACGTCCCAATAGACGGCTGCACCTTTCCATTCGCAAAACGAGCTGCCTGCGGCGCGCCGCAATATTTCCTGCGCGATATCGTTTTGCGGAATGTAATAAGTGGGAGGGTGGCTCGTCTCCAGTGTGCGAATACTCGCGCGCGTGTCAGCGATGATTACACCGGCATGCTCAATGACGATGTGCGCGGCAGTTGTCTCCGCAATGGGCGGGCGTGGATAGGCCCACACGCTCTCTTGCGTAGGTCCGGCGTGATCAGGCTGAGGTCTTATGCCGATTTTCATTTGTGTACTGAGTATCCGTTATAGTTCGAAGGGTTTGCGCTAACAACGTTTTAGAGTCATCAGCACGCTTCGCGATTTATAGGAGTGCGCTGGCCCCCGTCGCAGCAGTCGATCCTACTTAGCGCAGTTTTCGAAGCCTTTTTTTCAAACGCGACTAAAACGTGACTTACCGTTTATCTGGTTCTGTTTTTATGACTCGGCTAAGCCTGTCGAAGAGTATCCAATAGCCCGGACTTCAGTTTTTCAACGATTCGTTTCAGCGCGGCAATATTTCTCGGATCTTCGACAGTCTCAAGCGCATCCTCAAGAACGTGAAGGATGTCGGCGGCGTCGACCTTCTCCATATCCCAGTCCGGATATAGCCGCTCGCGCACTTCTTCCGTTTGGCTCAGTGTGACGATATCGTGGTGCCTTCCATCGCCATGCAACGTTGTCATCAGCTGTTCGATCTTGGCGCGCGGCCCCTCGATCCATTGGAAGAAGACGCCGCTGCCGAAGACGAGCACGCCCGTGATGTCGTTGACAGGATTGTGCCGGCGCGACGAGGCGACGATGCGCTGCACCTCGGCGTCGTCGACACCGTCGGCGGCGCGGCTGCAGTACACAATTTGGTAAAGCAATGGCAGCGTCTCATCGTCGTCAGCGTAAGTGCGAGGCACGCCTGGCTCGTCGTACATGGAAATCTCGCTTGCTTATGCTGGTCGGGGAGCTGCCCGCTGCTTGATGGTTAGCATAGCGCAGGACGGACTAGGAAAAAAAAGTTAATTAGTCGCCAGGTGTTTGCTTCCTTCCAGACGGTGGAAATCGGTTATCGCCGAGATAACCTCATAGTCGGCAATAGTTTCAGGAAATTATATGGTCAGTCCTATTTAGCGGGATCACTCGCTCATAAGACTATTTGAAGACTATTTGACGTCGAACGTCATCGTATGAAAATCCAGGGTGACGACGTGTCCCTTGAAAAGTGCGTTTCCAACCTTGGCTTCGAAAAGCTTATCGGGATGATGTACGGGATTTTTTCCTTCGCCGACGAAGTAAATGCGTGGGGCGATGCTGCGCGTGCATGGCCGAAAGTCATACTCCAGAAGCCGTTCGCGATAAACCGTTCCGCTCATTCGCCAGTCCGTTGATCTTCAGAGAGAAGAAGCCGAGAGACGTGCGAGCGTTGCCGGATTTACGCCTTTCTCGATGTGCAGCGTTCTGCGGAAGCTTTTAGGCCGGTACTTTCCAGTGGCATCGTCGAACGTGCATTTGCGTTCCAATTTCCATCACATGTTGCAAGCGAGCGTCGATAGCGGCGACATATTTTGCGAAGCCAGCGCAATCAGCACTGGCGTCCACGTGCCACCTTGGACATTTATGTAAGGCCCGTTGATGGCCCCTTGGCCGCTCGCGCTGTTATAGTTTTTAGCTGTAACCGCTGTGCAAATGAAGGTAGCCGCCGCCGTTGTGAGATACACCGAGATGCCGTCGGCCAGCAGACTGTTGCAAGTACTCGTGCCTCCGCTCACATTGGTGGAACTGCACGTTACTGTCACGCCGGAGATAATCTGGCTCGGGACGAACTGCCCCGCAACATAGACGACTGCACTGCTTCCGGTTGCTCCCGTCGGGCCGGTAGGGCCCGCTACTGTGGAATTAGCGCCCGTTGCACCCGTGGGGCCCGTCGGCCCAGCCGGTCCCGTCGGCCCAGGAGTGGTCGAAGCGGCACCCGTGGCGCCCGTCGCACCGGTGGCACCCGCGGGACCCGTAGGACCGACGACACCCGACAACGCGAACTGCGCGACGGGAACCGTGTTGACCGGTTGGCGCGGTGAAAGTACCTGCGTGCCAACGGTGACTTCGACCCACGTTTGTTCACCGGTGAATTGACCGGGGAAATCCAGGTCGGTGGTGAATTTGCCGTTGACCACCGGAAAAGCATTCATCGTGATCGAACCGAGTTGATTCCCATTCGTCGCCGCGTCAAATAACTTGAAGGTCAGATCAAAGTTACCGTTAGCCGGTTGTCCGCCCGAGGTGAGATTGCCTTGATACGTGAACGCCGTGGTCTGCGGATCGGCGTAGGCCGCGGCGAACGCCAACAGCAATGATGCAGCGAGTAAGGAACGTTTCATGGGGTGCAGTCCTCAAAACCGTTGGCGAAAATCGTGTCGGTGACCAGCGGCGACACGGCAGCGAATCCGGTAGACAGATCGAAGATACCGCCCGATGAAAATCCGGCGACGGGTTCGGCGATCACGGCATCCAGTCCAAAGCACGCACTCGTTGCATGCACGGAGGTGCCGGTACTTAGGATGTGGGCGTCGATGGAATAGGTAGGGCTGTCAGCGGCGCACGTCATGGCGACCGCGCCCGCCAGCGCGGCGATAATCGCTCGGATGTGCATGGCGTCCCCCAAAGACGCTCGAGACTATTCCTCCAAATATTCCAAAGCAAGTCGTTTTCGACTTGCCCCAATTAGAAAAAAGTGAAATCGTTTCGTGCGCCTTCACGGCGAATCAGCTCAGCAACCGAATGTCGCCTGTCCGGGATTCCCACACCGGCAGCATTAGTCGCTCACGGTTTCAAAGCCACTGGAAAAAACCGTATCGATAACGAATTTCGCGAGTCCTACGTGACCTGCGCTGTCGTCCGCTGCGGAGACTGCCAATAGGGCGCCGTCAGGCGTAAAAGCGATGCCCGATGTTTGATCGGTGTCCGGTGTGACCCCGCTCGCGCTCGTATAAAATGTAATTGAACCGAGCGTGCCGAAGGTCTGGTCCAGCGTTCCATCGGCTAGCAACCGGATAATCGACGCCGTAAAGTCAGACGCCGTTGTCTGGACGTATCCACCGACCACGACGCGCCCCACGCTGTCGATCCGCACGGAGATGGCGGCGTCGTTGAGGCCTCCTCCGAAATCGAATGGAACAATCGTATATCCGTTGCTCCCGAAGGTGGTGTCAACGGATCCGTTTGCTGTGAATTTAGCGATCAACACATCGCTGTTTTGCAAACTCGACGGAACGGCAATGCCCACCGCGACGAAACTATCGTCGGGCAAACTCGCGACGTCGGTGAGTTCGACCGCGGAATAGCCCAGAACCGCGTTGCCGAAAAGTGCAGTGCCACCGTTTCCAAACGACGAATCGAGCGACCCGTCGTTATTGAGCCGCGCAAGTGCACCAAGCGGTACACCGGCTGACGTGCCGGCATATCCCACGAGTAATAGTCGATGAGCCGATTGTTCCGCGACCGAATAGGCAAGGCAGAGCGGGTAGTCTGCGCCGAAATCGATGGACGCTCGGCCAGTAGAATTAAAACTGGTATCGCGAGAACCGTTGCTCAGAAGACGAGCGACGGCAAACCGGCGTGTTGGAGCATTCGTGCCGGATAGCACGCCCGTTTGAGCAGCCCCGGAGATCACAATCTTGTTGTCGGACGTATCGATGAGACGAATGCACGTGTCATTTTGCTGACCGGCGGGTCCCAGGTCGAATCCAACGGTGGCTTTCCCATCGCCGCTAAACGTTGTATCCAGCACGCCGGCGGGCGTCAGGCGTGCGATCCCGCAATCGCTGCCATGTTGAGTCGGCTCACCGGCTACGGTTCCACCAACAAGAATATTCCCAATAGCATCGAGTGCCACCGAGCCGCCCAGATCTTCGTTTGTTCCGCCCAAGTCGAACGGGATAATTACATCGCCACCCGCACCCGTCCCGAAGTTGGTATCGCGGGTGCCGTTGGCGTTGAGGCGAAACACACCGAAGTCGACGTTGGTAGACGTCGATTGAGCACTCGCGTTGATCACGATCTTACCGTCCGGCTGAACCGCGATGGCGAACAGTCCCTGTGCGCTCGTGCCGATTGTCGTGGGAATGCCGCCATTGAACTGCAATCGCTCAACACCGGCTGTGCCGAACGACGTGATGAGATCGCCGTCTCGCGCGCTGGCAGCGGAACAACCCAAAGCAAGGCCGAATGCGAATGCAACAATCTGAATAAGCTGGCGTGACATGACAATCCCAAGTGTGTGAGTAGCGCCGACTAGCGACGAGGATGACGTTTATAGCAAGGATTGATGTGAAAAGTACGCGAGCGATCTATTGTAGTGCAGTGTCATAGCGCCTCCGAATCGCCATTGGAGGATGTCGAATCCCGCCGCGATGTTGACGACACCGTGACGTGCGTCATTTGATAACAGCGCCGATCAATTCAAGATTACTTCGAAGTCGTCAGCAAAAATCGTGTCGTCGATATACCGCAGGCAGCTTGAAAATTCGGATGTGTTTCCGTTTACGTCCGTCGCAAGAGCGGTAATGTACGGATTGTTTGCCAAACCGATTGGATAGGCATTGGCTATTGTGAATGAGATCGATGCTTGGCCATTGGCAGTGGCAGCGCCGATCGTCGCGAGGAACGTGGAGAAAAGATTTTCTCCTTCTCCGTTGCCCGAGGAGTCGCAGGTCGGCGAGGAATACAGCTCGATCAGATAATTTCCCGGTGTGGACGTCAATGTTCCGGTGAATATCCCCGATGAATGACCCCCGACGGCTCCCGTCAGAACAGGAAAGTTCTGGCCGCGATTGGCGTAGTCGGGCGCTTGCGATGTCGAGTCGTTGTCGTTGGGTGTAATGCCGGCGGTTGCCAAGTCAATGCCGAGGCCTGTGTTGTCGTAAATTTGATTCCCGAAAAGATTGTTGCCTTGACCGTTCACGATCCGGATTCCGGTTGCGGTGTTGTGGAAAACCGAGTTGTAGTTGAACGCATTATCGTGCGCATCGTTCTCGATCAGGATGCCGCCGTGGTTGCCTGTGTTGTTCGATGCGGTTGCAAGATATCCAACAAGATTCGATTCGATCGTGTTGTCGTGTGCGGTTGCGTCGGTGACTTCGATGCCGTAACCGCCGTTGTATTCAATGACGTTACTCGAGATTTCGTTGTTGTACCCTCCGATCGTGATGCCGACACCGCCGTTGCCGCGATTCGTATATGTGCCATCGACGACGTCCCAACCCACGCCGACGTAATTGTTGGTGAGCTGATTATCGTGAGCCGCGCCGAGTGTACTGTTCGCGCCATCGATCACGATGCCAGCTCCGGTCGCGCCGCCGATAATATTTCGCTCGGAAAAATCGATCGCGTTGGAACCATTGCCGATTTCGGCATCATGGACCCCCGGTCCGATGACAATCCCGTTTCCCACCGGCGCAAGCGCCACACCGCCGACGCTGCCGCCGATATGGACGCCGGTTACCGTATGCGCGCTGCCGCCATACAGACTGATCGCACTGCTAGAGAATCCGCTGAACGCCAGACCCGAAACCTGAAGCTGCGTACCATCGTCTGCCGTCGAGGCAACCGCCAGCCCCGTGGCAACGTTGTGGGCTGTCCCGTCGAGAATCACGCAGATGACTGCATCATCACCGTCAGCAAGATCGTTCACCGAGGAGCCGGCTTGCGTATACCCGGAAATGGCGATGGGTTTTGTGATCGTCGGGAGGGGCGACAACAAAGTAAAAACGTAGGGGCAGTTTGATCCCAAATTGAATAAGACCAGACCGCCGGAACCCGCATTGAGACTGGCAATGGCGGAGCGGAGCGACCCTACGCCCGAATCGGCGGTCGTCGTCACAGATAATATCGGCTGATTGTTGATGCTCGATTCGAAGGCGCCGCGATCCGGCGCG
>CAZZWP010000089.1:0-5241 GCA_964657965.1 uncultured Rudaea sp.
TAAGTTGATCTGAATCCGGCCGCTATTCAACGTGGTGTTCGTGCCGTCGACGCCGATGAACGACGACAGACTATCGACCGCCGGATTTTTCAGGATGGTCGCGACCAGTTTTTTCTGTTGCTCGGCCATGGCGCCGAACGATGTGCTTTGCGATGCCTCCGATACGCCCTGAATGACGCCGGTGTCCTGCACCGGAAAGAAACCTTTCGGAATCACATAGAACAGAAGACCGGTGACGAGCAATGTGCAGACGGCGACGATCAGCGTCAGCGTGCGGCGTTCGAGCACCCAGTCGAGCGAGTTCTCGTAGAAATCGACGACACGCTGGAAGATACGTTCGGACGCGCGGAAAAATCTGCCGCGTTCGGAATCGTCTTTGTGTTTCAGCAGTCGCGCGCACAGCATCGGCGTCAGCGTGAGCGAGACGAACGCGGAAATCAGGATCGTCGCGCTCAGCGTGACGGCAAACTCGCGGAACAGGCGGCCGGTGATGTCGCCCATGAACAACAGTGGGATCAACACGGCGATCAGCGATACCGTCAACGACATGATGGTGAAACCGATCTGTTGCGCGCCTTTCAATGCGGCGTCGTAGGGTTTCTCGCCGTTTTCGACGTAACGGGTGATGTTCTCGATCATCACGATCGCATCGTCGACGACGAAGCCGGTCGAAATCGTCAGCGCCATCAACGTGAGATTGTTAAGGCTGAATTGCATCGCATACATCGCGCCGAATGTGCCCACCAAGGCGAGCGGCACGGCGATGCCGGGAATGATCGTCGCGGCGAACGTGCGCAGGAAAACGAAGATCACGGCGACGACGAGCGCGATGCACAGCATCAGTTCGAACTCGACGTCTTTCACCGACGCGCGCACGGTGGTCGTGCGATCGGTGATGACGGCGATCTTGATCGTCGGCGGAATCGTCGCCTTGAGTTTCGGCAGCAGAGAGGTAATGCGATCGACCACTTCGATGATGTTCGCGCCGGGCTGGCGCTGGATGTTCATGATCACGGCCGGCGTGTTGTTCATCCACGCGGTCTGTTCGCTGTTCTCGACACCGTCGACGACCGCGGCGACGTCGGTGAGCATCAGCGGCTGGCCGTTGCGATACGCGATGACGAGTTTCTTGTAATCGGCCGACGTCGTGATCTGGTCGTTCGCGCCGATCTGGTAACTCTGGTCGGGTCCGTCGAAACTTCCTTTGGCCGCATCGACACTCGCCGACGTCAGCGCGGTGCGAATGTCTTCCATGTTGAGGCCGTACGACGCGAGTTGCGTCGGATTGACCTGGATGCGCACGGCCGGTTTCTGCCCGCCGCTGATCGTCACCGCGCCGACGCCGGGCAGCTGCGAAATCTTCTGCGCGATGCGCGTATCGGCGAGATCTTCCACTTTCGACAACGCCATCGTGTCGGACGTGAGCGCGAGCGTGAGGATCGGCGCGTCGGCCGGATTCACCTTGTTGTAGACCGGCGGCATCGGCAAACCGGTCGGCAGGTAGTTCGACGCCGCGTTGATCGCTTCCTGCACGTCCTGCTCGGCGATATCGATGTCGAGCGACAGATTGAATTGCAGCGTGATGACGGAAGCACCGTCCGAACTCGACGACAACATCTGATTCAATCCCGGCACTTCACCGAGTTGCCGCTCCAGCGGTGCGGTGACGGCGGAAGCCATCACATCCGCACTCGCGCCGGGATAGAACGTGAGCACCTGCATGGTCGGATAATCGACCTCGGGCAGCGCGGCGATCGGCAGCTGCCTGTAGCCGATGATGCCGACCAGCAACAACGCCGCCATCAGCAGCGACGTTGCGATCGGCCGCTCGATAAAAGGTCGCGACGGGTTCAGTGCCATGCTTAACTCTGCGCCGGCGCGCTGTCGCCCTTCTTGTCGTCTTTCTTTTTATCGTCCTTTTTGTCGTCGCCTTTTTTCTTGTCGCCGGCGTTTTTGTCGTTGTTCTGATCTTTATTTTCTTCGCCGGGTTTGCGCACGCGCACTTTGCTGCCGTCCTGCAGTTTGTCGAAACTGTCGGTGACGATTTGATCGTTCGGATTCACGCCGGTGACGGCAACGGTGTCGCCGTCGATGGCGACGACTTTCACTTCCTGCGCTTTCACCGAACTGTCCGGCTGAACGACGTAGACCGTCGTCTTATCGCTATTGCGTTGCACGGACACTTGCGGCACGAGCACCTGGTTCTGCAACGTCTTCACGGTCAGCCGCGCGTTGACGAACTGGTTCGGAAACAATTCGTTGTGCGTGTTGTCGAACGTCGCCTTCGCGCGCACGGTGCCGGTGGCCGTATTGATCTGGTTGTCGATCGTCTCCAACGAGCCGTCGGCAATCTTGTTCGCCTTGCTGCGATCGAGCGCTTCGACTTTCAGCTTCGCACCGGCTTGCGTCTGCTGCACGACGTCGCCGAGATCGTCTTCCGACAACGTGAAGATGACCGTGATCGGCTGCAGTTGCGTGATCGTCGCGATGCCCGACGTGCCGTTCGCCTGCACGATGTTGCCCGGATCGACCGTGCGCAAACCGACGCGGCCATCAATGGGCGAGACGATGCGCGCGTAATCGACGTTCACCTGCGCCGCATCGATGTTGCCCTGATCGAGCTGCAGCGATGCCTTGCCCTGCTCGACCGTCGCCTGCTGCGTGGCGACCTGCTGCTGCGGAATCGCATGTTCCTTGAACGCGTTTTGATAGCGATCGAGGTCGGCCTTCGCGTTGTTGAGCGAGGCCTGATCGCGCGCGAGCTGTCCCTTCGCCTGCACGAGCACCGCTTGATACGGACGCGCATCGATGGTCGCGAGCACGTCGCCCTTCTTCACCATCTGGCCTTCCTTGTAACGCACCTCGGTCAGTTCACCGGCGACGCGGCTTGCGACCGTCACCGTGTACACCGGCGTGACTGTTCCGAGTGAATCCAGATGGACGTCTATACTTCCGCTGCGCACGCCTTGCGTGGTGACCGGAATCGGCGGCGGCGGCGCGGGCTTGGGTTTCGGCTTGAACAGGTGCCACAGCACCAGCACGACAATGAGGATCAGGACAATCGCGATAATCGTCGACACGAGCCAATGCTCGCGAATGATTTGTCGCAGCGGTTTTTTCGGCGTCTTTTTCTGACCGCGATCGTCCTGCGTTTTTTCGGGCGCCTTCTCACGCCGATGCTCATCGCGCGGCGGGTGACTCTCCGAGTCATGTTCTGCCAAGATCCTTCTCCGGCATTAGTGTGCCGCGATCACGATAGCAAACAGCACCCACCGCGCCAATTAACGGCGACGTTTTGCCGACTCATCTTACAACTGTTTACAACGGCCCTTCGATGC
Source organism: uncultured Rudaea sp. (assembly GCA_964657965.1). Taxonomy (GTDB): domain Bacteria; phylum Pseudomonadota; class Gammaproteobacteria; order Xanthomonadales; family Rhodanobacteraceae; genus Rudaea. The sequence continues at coordinate 3,339 of CAZZWP010000089.1, forward strand.
AGCGACCGCTGACGCGGTCAGGCATAAACCATCGCGTCAAGATCGGCAATCAGGCCAGCGCCCTTCGGATGCCAGCCCAGCATGCTTTGAGTCAGCGCACTAGACGCCGGCATGTCCATGCCGGCGAACATCGCTAACCACCCAAAGTGCTCGGCCGCTTTTTCTTGCGGGATCGAGACGGTCCCGATTTTGAGGCCGCGCGCCAGCGCCTCTGCGATCGCACGCGCCGAGATGCCTTCCTCGCCGACGGCGTGATAACGCGCACCCGGTTTCTTTTTCTCGATGGCGAGCCGATAAAGCACGGCAACGTCACTGCGATGGCCGGCGGGCCAGCGATTGCTTCCTTCACCGATGTAGGCCGCGACACCTTTTTCGCGGAAGGCGGCGACGAGTGGTGTGATCAACCCTTGCTTTTCTGTGTTGTGCACCTGTGGCAATCGCATCACCGAGACATTGACGCCGGCGTCAAGTAATGCGTTACCGGCGCGCTCCGAGGCGATGCGCGGGTTGGGATGGCTGTCGTCGAAGATGTCTTCGCGCGCGAGTTGCCCATGACCGGCACCGCCGACGCCGGTTCCCGACGTGATCAATAACGGACGATCCGAGCCCTTCAATGCATCGCCTAATGCTTCGATGACCCGTCGATCTTTATCGCAGTTCTCGGCAAAGCGGGAAAAGTCATGGTCGAAGGCAGTGTGAATTACCGCGTCGGCTTTTTCGGTACCCGAGCGCATGCTGGCCACGTCTTCAAGGGTGGCGCGGTGCACGTCGACGCCGGCAGCCTGCAACGTTCGCGCGCCATCATCGGATCGAGCCATACCGATGACCTGATGGCCGGACTTCACGAGTTCAGGAACGATCGCAGAGCCGATGAAGCCGGTGGCTCCCGTTAAAAAGATGCGCATGGAAATCTCCAGTGGGTTACCGTATTCTGCCGATGCTTTTTATCCTGTAAAAGTAGTGATCTTTTCCTAGTATAAAAAGTAACAGGGTGAACGATGCCGACCGTCCATGCCAATACACTCGCTGCTTTTTTGAGAGATCGCAGGACACGACTCGATCCGGCCGCCTTCGGCTTCGCGGGTCGTCGACGAACCCCTGGCTTGCGCCGCGAGGAAGTGGCGCAACGCGCCAGCATCAGCCCGACGTGGTACACCTGGTTGGAGCAAGGGCGAGGCGGAGCGCCGTCTGCGGATGTGCTGAACCGGATCGCGAGCAGCCTCATGCTCACCGACTTAGAGCGCGAGCACTTGTTCATTCTTGGGCTTGGGCGCCCTCCCGAGATGCGTTACCAACCCACGCAGGGTGTCAGCCCGCGGCTGCAACGGCTGCTCGATGCGTTCGATGCGTGTCCCGCTTTCATAAAGACGGCGACGTGGGATGTCGTTGCGTGGAACCAGGCCGCGACGATTGTTTTGACGGACTACGCAGCGCTTCGCCCGGATGAGCGCAACATTCTTCGTCTTGTGTTTTGTAGGCCAGAATCCCGAGCAAAACAAAAAGACTGGGAAAGCATGGCTAAGTTTCTGGTCGGCGCGTTTCGGGTCGATGCGGCGCGCAGCGGCGCCGTGCAAGCGATTGCGGATTTAGTGGACGAGTTGTCCCGAGCCAGCCCGCAGTTCGCCAAGTTCTGGAAAGAGAACGATGTGTATGCGCCCAGCGACGGCGCCAAGCGTCTGCGCCATCCCGAACTGGGCACGTTCGACATGGAGTATTCGGCGTTCGCCGTCGACGGCCGACCCGACCTCGGGCTTCTGGTTTACAACCCGCTCGATGCGCGCATCAAGGTCGGCATCCGAGCGCTCATGAAGCGCAAGGCACGCGTGAGCAAATAAGCAGTGACTGACTCGTATTCGGAATGGTCGCACGTCGCTTACTCGATCGGACAGATGGCAATTCCACT
>CAZZWP010000089.1:5251-12845 GCA_964657965.1 uncultured Rudaea sp.
ATTCTTCGCGCTCACATTCTTCGCGCGTGACGGAAAGCGCGCCGGGCGGATACCGCGTTTGGATTCGGTACACCTATTTAGACAATCGGCGCACGTCATTCAAACGACCTAGGTCACGGTAAAACTTCCGGCAGAAGCCGCGGTGAATTGTAAAAACTGATGGACGGATCGAGCGATTCAAGTGACGATGTACGGACCATCTTAGAAAAGTGCGAAATGGATTTTTTTAGATATCGACCGAACCGTACGTCATTGTTTTTTTGCGCGCTCGCGTTGTGCGCGGGCATGGCCTACGCAGACGCGCCGCCGATGCATACACCGTACGTCGGACTCGGCGACGCGGCCGGGTTGCGCTCGACCGTGTTCGGTGTGCGTCCCGAAGACTTGGCACCGCTGCCGCAGCGCGTGCCGCTCGACGAAATCGACATCCGACTGCCTTGGCGACGTCCCGTGCCAGACGTTTTCTGGTTCGACAAAAAGCTTCGCGTATGGTTTTCCGCGCAGAAGAATCCGGCGCCATTGGCGATCGTCATTTCCGGCACCGGCAGTGACGGCAATACGGGCAAGCTGTCGACCTTGCGCGGGGCTCTGTACGGCGCGGGATTTCACGTGCTGACGATGCCGTCGCCGACATTTCCGGGCTTCATCGTTTCGGCGTCGACGACAGGTGTGGCCGGCGACTTGTCGCAAGACAGCCACGATCTGTATGCAGCGGCGCAGGAAATCATCAAACACCTGCCGCGCGATGTGCAGATCACCGAGATCGACGTCATCGGTTATAGCCTCGGCGCGAGCAATGCCGCGTTCGTAAAATACATCGATGGCCAGGAACACAAGCTCCATATCCATCGCGCGGTGATGATCAATCCGCCGTTCAGTTTATTTACCTCGATTGCGCGATTGGACAAATTATTCGCCACGAGCATCGGCGGCGACGCCGGATTCGAAGCGCTTTATCAGCGCCTTTACGCGCAACTGGCGAATCTGTATCGCGCGTCGAATTCGCTCGAAGTGGATTCCAACTTCATCCTCGGCGCCGCGCCCGAAGTGCTGAAAACCGATGCGGAATTTTCTGCTGCGATTGCGCTCACATTCCGCATTGCGCTCGTCAATATGTTTTTCGCGGGCGATCTGTACGCCGGAACCGGCGTGGTCGTCGATCCGCAGCATCTGCCGCGCGTCAGCGATTCCCTTGAAGAAACGGCGCGAGTGCTGCGCCGGAAATCGTTTGCCGACTACTTCGCGCGCGTCTTTGCGCCGTATTATCTGGCGCATCGTCCCGGCGCTACGCGCGAATCGCTGGTCGCGCAGAATCAACTCGACGTCATCGGCGAAACGCTGCGCACCGATTCGGATTACTACGTCCAAACCAACAGCAACGACCTGATTCTCGACAGCACTGAACTGCAATGGCTGCGCGCTACGTTCGGATCGCGCATTGCTGTCTACGATCATGGCGGACATCTCGGCAATCTGGGTGAACGACAACAAATCGCCGATATGTTGTCCATGGTCACCGGCCAGTGGCGGGGTGCGAAATGAAAGTCGTCGCACTCCTCGTTACGTGCATGGTCCTCGGTGGTTGCGCCGCGGGCAACGTCCAGATCCGCACGGTGCCTGCCGAAACACCCGCCGCCGACACAACGGCGGCGATCAAGAACGAACAAGTCATCGCCGCCGCGCAGCAGGAACAGAACGAAGCCGTCGTGCCGGCGGTGCTCCCGTCGGACGCGCCGTCGATGCGTACGTACGATCCTTGGGAACGTATGAACCGTTTCACCTATCGGTTCAACGCGCGCTTCGACGAAGCCATCTTTCTGCCCGTCGCCAACGCCTACCGCCGCTTGCCGCAGCCAGTGCAAAGCGGCGTGCACAATTTTTTCTTCAATCTGTCGGAAGTCGACAACGTCATCAACTTCTCATTGCAAGGACGATTCGGCTATACGGCGAAAAGTCTCGGCCGATTCTTGATTAATAGCACGATCGGCATCGCTGGCGTGTTCGATGTGGCCAACAAGCTGAACCTTCCACCCGCGTCGACCGGATTCAGCGGCACGCTCGCCAAATGGGGCATGCATCCTGGACCGTTCCTTGTCATTCCAATCCTGGGTCCTTCGACACTGCGCGACGGATTTGGTTATCTCGGCGATTACGGAACGTCGTATGCGGTCAACATCGGCGGTTTGTATCGTGGGGACACGTCGACGATTCTGGGTGCGGTCAATGCTGTCGATGAACGGGCGGGCATCGATTTCCGCTATTACGCGACCGGTTCGGCGTTCGAGTACGAGACGATCCGCTTTCTCTACGTGCGCAAACGCCTGATCGAAGACGAAGCGCTGCACACAGACCCGAACCCATCACGATCCCAGAAAGACTCGCCAGCGGGGCAATGATCGTTTGAACACAACGAACGCAGATACGTCAGCGACGGCGTAACGATACGCGCGAAATAAACGTTGTCTGATGATATTCGCATCCGGCAATCTGCCGAGCGTCACGACAAGTGCCTGCATCCGGCTAACTGTTTTTCGTGACTGCTGCGTCGAGCACTTCGATCGTCGCCGACGACGGCCGCTCGGTCTGCTGCAGGCGCTTGGCCACGGCTTCGGCCTCGCGCATCACGCGCAAAATATTGCCGCCCGCGACTTTCGCCAGTTCGTCGTCCGTCCAGCCGCGGCGCGCGAGTTCGACTAACAAAAGCGGCAGTTTGTCGACACCGTCGAGTCCGTCAGGCGTCGTCGGAATCCCATCGAAATCCGAACCGATGCCGACGCAATCGATACCGGCGACTTTGCGAATGTGTTCGATATGATCGGCCACCATCGCGATCGTCACGACCGGTCGCGGATGCTTCGCGTCCCAATCGGCGAGCGCCTGCTTCGCCCGTTCCGGCTGGCCGATGTAATAGCCGGCGAACGGCGGCGCGTTGTAACGCGTCTTTTCCGCGGCGCGATCGGATTCCCATTTCGCGCGTTCTTCCGACACATACTGCGGCGCGAAATTCACCATGACGATACCTCGATTTTTCGCGACCAGCGCAAGTACGTCATCGGGCACGTCGCGCGGATGATCGTCCAGCGCGCGTGCGCCGGAATGCGAAAACATCACCGGTGCTTTCGACGTATCAAGCGCTGCCTTCATCGTTTCAGGCGACACATGCGCAAGATCGACGAGCATGCCGATGCGATTCATCTCGTGCACGACAGCGCGTCCGAACGGCGTGAGGCCGTGATGTTTCGGCGCGTCGGTGGCGGAATCGGCCCAGTCGTTGTTGAGCGCATGCGTCAGCGTCATGTAGCGTGCGCCGGCGGCATACATCTGGCGCAGCATCGGCAGCGAATCGTCGATCTGATGCCCGCCTTCGATGCCGATCAGCGATGCGACGCGACCCGCCTTGTGCGCGCGCACGACATCGTCGGCCGTGTACGCCATCTCGAAATCGTTCGGCCAGCGCGCGGCCATGCTTTTCACGATATCGATCTGTTCGAGCGTCATCTTTATCGCCGCGGGACCGGTCACCGACGGCGAAATCCACACCGACCAGAATTGTCCGCCGACATGCCCCGCGCGCAAACGCGGAATATCGGTCATGAGCGGCGCATCATCTTCTTTTTTGAGCGGCAATTTCGTCGTATCGACGGCGAGATCGACACCATCGACAGAACCGAATCGCTCGCGAATTTCCCACGGCAGATCGTTGTGGCCGTCGATGAGCGGCGTCTTCGCCAGCACGCGATCGACGCGCGCACGAAGCGCGGCGTCATCGGCAGAGAATGCCGCAGTGGAGACGACACACGCAGCGAACAGAAGAATCGGACGTAACTTCATTTGGTTTTTTCCACGGGCGTGAACAGCAGGTCCTGATAGTCATAACTGAAATCGGCGATGGGCGAAACCGGTTTCATCGTGATGCGTTCGACGTTGCCGTCGGCGTTGAGTCCGAACGTCACGTACGCGGGCTCGATCGATTTATCCGTGAAGCGCGTGACGAAACTGTCGTACTGCCAATGATCGAGCGGACCGCCCATGCGCGGCGTCGATTTGAAATCGATGGCGAGCTTGCCTTTCGCCATCGACACCTCGATGTTGCCGTACCACGGATCGTTGTACGTGCCGACGTAATGATCGATCGACAATGACGGACCGACCTTCGCCGGTTTCGCCGCCGTCGTTTTGTACGCCTTCAAACCGGCGGCGACTTTTTCCTGTTTGAACGCGATGAATTTGGACGGCCAATCGTTCGCGGGTGCGCCGAGATAATGATCGAGCAACTCGAACATCAGGCCGACCATGATTTCGCCGTCTTCGCTGTTGATCTCCATCGAGAAGCCGACATTCTTTTCCGGCAGCAGCACGACGACGGTCTGAAAACCGAATACGGCACCGCCGTGCCAGACGATTTTCGCGCCGCGATAATCGCGCACATCCCAACCGAGCGCGTAGGTGTCGAACATCGCTTCCGTCGGTTTGAGCACGCCGGGCCGCGGCGACGTCGGCTGTAACACCATCGGTTTCCACATTTGTTCGTGTGCGTCTTCGCTGAAAAGCCGCGCATCGCTGTCGACGAGCTTGCCGTGATCGAGCTGGATGCGCAGCCAGCGCGACATGTCGTTCGCGCTCACCGCCAGGCCACCCGCAGGCGCCGCGTTGCGGCCGAGTTCGTCGCGTTCGTCGAGCACTTCCTGATCGCCCGCGCCGCGCAATCCGCCGTTCATGCGGGCATGCGGATACGCGCGATTGGCCGTCGAAAAACGCGCGTCTTCTTCGCTCGTCGATTTCGTCATCCCGGCGACTTTCAACAAATGCTCGGACGTGAATTTTTCCCACGTCTCGCCGGTCACCGCTTCGATGAGTTGGCCGGTGACCATATAGAGCACGTTGTCGTACGCGAAGCCGCTGCGGAAACTCGTGGCGGGCTTGATGTAACGCAGACGCTTCACCGATTCGGCGCGGCTCAAGTTCGTGCGCGGCACGAACATCAGATCGCCCGCGCCGAGACCGAGCCCGCTGCGATGCACGAGCAGATCGCGAATCGTCATTTCGCGCGTGACCCACGGATCGTACATCTGGAACCCGGGCAGACGGTCGATAACTTTGTCGTCCCAGCCGATCTTGCCCTGATCGACGAGGATGGCGAGATCGGCGACGGTGAACGCCTTGCCCGTCGAGCCGGTCGGAAAAATCGTGTCGGCATCGACTACTTCCAGACTGCCGAGTTTGCGCACGCCGAAACCTTTGGCGAACGTGACCTTGTCGTTTTCCACAATAGCCACGGCCATGCCCGGCACGCCGACTTGCTTGCGCAACGTCTCGACGCGTTGTTCGAAATTATCGGGCGGCGCGGCGAATGCGATCAGCGGCAACACACACCCTATGAAGCTGATGGACAGACGATTCATGTGCTCTCCTGCAAGAAGCGGCGATGACGTCGAACGATGCGTGCGACGCCGAAGGTCAGCAGCGGCAACACGTACACGACGAGAAACATGGCGGCCAGCGCGCGATAGCCGCGCGCGATGAGCGCGACGAGCCCGAAGCGATCGGCCAGCAACATGCAACAGACGAGCAAGGCTAGCGCGATGCCGAGCCTCGCACCACGCGTGAGCGGCGCGCCACGCGCGAGATGCCACGCTTTGTCGACACGCTCGTTGATCGCGTGCACGGCACCGGTTCCGCTTTCGAGCAGCGCCGCGAAAATCATCAGCTGAAACAAAAGATGGAAAATCGGCAGGTTCAATCGTTGCAAAATAAAATCGGACGGTAATGTTTCATTCGCGATATCGGGATAGAACGCGATCATGCAGATGAAGAACAGGATCGCCGGCAACATCGCGAGCGGCGCGGCGACGACGCCCGCGATAACAGCGTCACGGTCGCTGCGCAGATGGCGCAACACGGGAAGAATGACGACGGCGCCGATGATGTTGTAACTTGCGTACGTGATGCCGCCGACGGCCCATCCCGTCGCGGGCGCATCGATGGCGAAACCGGCAGCGATGCGATCGCCGAAATGCGTGAACGACAAAACGACAAACACGATGTAGACGCCGTACAGCAGAAATGACACGTACTTGAACAGCCGTTCGACCGACACGTTGCCGAACGTAACGACACCCGCGATGCAAATCATCAACGCCAACGTGCCGACGATTTTCGGCAGCGCAAACATCGCTTCACCGATCGCGCCGGCCGCCGCGCCGAACACGGCGAGAATCAAAATCACGAACGCGACGTACGCGATCTCGAACACGATCCAGCCCGGACCGAGCAGCGCGCGGAAGAAACTCAAGTAGTCGCGCGAATGGGTGACGCGCGCGAACACGAACGTTGCGACGCAGACCACGCCCCAGATCAGCATCGCCAACACCATCGCCGCGATGCCGCCCCACGGGCCGCTCGGCAAAAAAAATTCTGCGAGTTCGCGCCCCGTCGCGTAACCGCCGCCGATGACGACGGCCTTGAACGCGAAACCGGGCAACAGATAGCGTTGGAACCACGTCGCTGGCGCGGCCGCGTCGGCCATCACGCAGCGGCGCTCAGTTCGCGCACGCGCACCGCTTCGATGCGGCGTTCACGCGCGTCGAGTGCAATCAGCATTACTGCCGACAACGTCGCTATCGCTGCCAACATGCCGAAGAACGCCGCGTGGCTCATGCGGCTCCACAAAGCGCCGACGAAGCCGGCGGTGAGACTGCCGGTGAACACGGCGAGAAACCACGCCGCCACCGTCGTCGCGCCGAGAAACCGCGGCGCCAGTCTCGCGAATAGGCCGAGCCCCGTCGGCAGGATGTACAACTCGCCGAGCGTGAACACGACGAAGAACGCGGCGAGCCAGATCCAATTCGCGCGCTCGTCGGCGACGAACGCGGCGACCACGGCGAGCAACACGTACGCCGCCGCGACGACGAGCGCGCCGAACGCCATCTTCTGCATCGACGATGACTCGCGGCCGCGCGCCGCGCGCTGGCGCCACCGCGCGAGCAGAAACGGCGTCATCAGGAACACGAGCAGCGGATTCAGCGACTGGAACCACGTCATCGGAATCGTGAAACTGCCGGCGGCGCGATCGATGCCGACGTCGGCCCACAGCGCGACGGTGTTGCCCACTTGTTCGTACGCGCCGCGAAACACCGTCACGGCGACGATGACGGCGAGCAACAAGAAGAACGTCGACGACGCACTGTTGTCGGAGCGTTGTGCAGCCGGTGTCGCAACAACGGTCGCAGGTTCGGGCAAGTACTTCGCTCCGTAAATGTAGATAAGCAAACCCGCCACCATGCCAATACCGGCCGCGCCGAAACCCCAATGCCATCCGTACAGTTCACCGAGCGTGCCGCACACCAGCGGCGCCAGAAATCCACCTAAGTTGATGCCGACATAGTAGACGTTATACGCCCAGCCGCGGCGCGGATCGTCGGGTTTGTAGAGATCGTTGATTTGACTCGGCAGGCTCGGCAGAAACAGACCGTTACCGAGCGCGATCGTCGCCAGCGCGACATAGAACAGCGGCGGAAACGTCATCATGAAATGCCCGGCCGCCATGATCGATCCGCCGATGATCACCGAGCGCCGTTTGCCGAGCCAGCGGTCG
>CAZZWP010000090.1:0-12771 GCA_964657965.1 uncultured Rudaea sp.
TCACGATACGGAAGTAGACGCAATGGCCGGTGCGTACGACGGCCCGGGGCGCGCATACTTTGTGATTGAAGTGGATGGACGCGTGCTCGGTGGCGGCGGCGTCGCGCCGCTGATCGAAAAAGATAAAATTTGCGAATTGCGCAAAATGTACTTTTTACCCACGTTGCGCGGTATCGGTGCGGGTGGCGCGCTCATTTCGCAATGTCTGCATACGGCGCGCAGTCTGGGCTATCGCCAGTGCTATCTGGAAACACTCACGGGCATGGATGCCGCGCAGCATTTGTATACTAAGTATGATTTCGCGCGAATTCCCGCAGCCCTCGGCAACACCGGTCATTTCAGCTGCAACCGCTTCTATCTCCGCGATCTTTGATTTGTAATTGGATGTCAACGCCGTCGCTCGCCGTGCGTTGTTAGCGCTCGAGCAGATTAGGAAGACCGGTCTCCCAACACTGCAAACGTGCACGGATCGTTCGGTGCACGCGGCTCATCATGCTTGGGAGTTTGCCATGTCTATGCAGTGCTTCCGCCGTTGCGGCGGGTTGCTGATGCTCGCGGGTCTGACCGCATTCACCTCGCCCGCATCGGCGTACGACCTTATCTTCGAGGGCAATTTTCAAACCGTCACCGACGCGCCGGCCAGCGACGCCGCCGCCGCGCGATTCCTCACGATGGCCACCTTCGGCCCGACGCAAGCCGATATCGCTCATCTTCGCGCTGTCGGCATCAACCAGTGGATTCAACAACAGTTGTCGATGCCGACGACGACAGAACGGCCCTATGTCGAAACACTCGACTCAGCCGTCCAGCATCCGGGCCAGAAAGATCGTCTGGAAAGCTGGTTCAACAATTCGCTGACGGCGCCGGATCAGCTTCGCCAGCGCGCGGCGTGGGCGTTGAGCGAAATCATGGTCGCGTCGGATCAGGCCAACCGGCTCCAGCAAGATCCGATCGCGCTCGCCGAGTATTACGACATCCTTGCGCGCGATGCGTTCGGCTATTACGACACCGACAACGCCTATCACCCAGGCACGATCAATAATCTGTTGACCGATGTCACGTACAGCCCGGCGATGGGCAAGTGGCTCACGTACATCAACAACGAAGGCCAGTTTCCGCAAGGCTCCGGGCTGTCGCCGGACGAAAACTATGCGCGCGAAATGATGCAGTTGTTCAGTATCGGACTCATCGAGCGCAACGCGGATTTTTCCCCCGTTCTCGTCGACGGACAAACGGTGCCGACGTACGATCAGGATACGATCACGGCCAATGCGCGCGTGTTCACCGGCCTCGCCTACAACTCGATTTTTCCGAATGCCTGGAACCGCTCCATCTCGGATGGCCCCAACTATTCGCCGGCGCAGTGGATGCCGATGTCGTGCTACGAAAGCCATCACGACGAAGGCAGCAAGACGGTTATCGACAATCTCCTGATCGACAATCCGAAACCGAATTGCGATCAGATCGATCCGAACTCGAAAGGCGATATCAAACAACTCGTCAACATTTTGGCGAATCATCACAACACCGCGCCGTTCATTTCGCGTCAGTTGATCGAGCGATTCACCTCGAGCAATCCGACGCCGCAATACATCCAGCGCGTCGTCAACGTTTTCAACGACAACGGACACGGCGTGTACGGCGATCTCGGCGCGGTGATCGCCGCGATCCTGACCGACACGGAGGCGATGTCGGGTAATACCGGTAATTCCGCTTACACGTTTGGAAAATTACGCGAACCGCTGCTCAAGCTCACCGCGCTGTGGCGCTATTACGGCGCGGCGGCGGCCAATGGCCTCTACGCAGTTGCCAATACCGCGCAAAATTATGGGCAGTCGCCGCTGGAATCGCCGTCGGTCTTCAATTTTTTTCTTCCGGATTATTTGCCGCCGGGCGAAATGGCCGACACGACGCAATACGGCCCGGAGTTTCAGATTTCCGGGGAAAGCAGCGTTGTCGCGCTCGCCAACGATCTGACGACACGCGTCAATCAATACGTCGGTGCAAACGGAAATTCGAACAAAACCGTCGCGATCGATATCTCCGGACTGGTCGCCATTGCCGGCACGCCGAGTTCGCTCGTCGATCAACTCAATCACGATCTGATGTACGGCGGCATGAGTTCGACGATGCGCGCCACGATGATCGCGATGGTGCAGAACGTCTCGACCGATCCGACCGTGCGAACCGTCAGCGCATTGCAGGTTCTGCTCGCATCCCCCGAATTTTCGATTCAGAAGTGAGGCTGCCATGAAACGTCGCGATTTTCTCAGAAACACCGTGTGCTCCACGCTGGCGTGCGCGAGCAGCAGCGCTCTGTTCGCACAGCTCAGCATGATGAATTCGGCGCTCGGCGCGTCGTGCCCGGCCTATCCGCCGGTAACGGATTACAAAGCGCTCGTCTGCATTTTTCTGCTCGGCGGCAACGACTCGTTCAACTTGCTGATACCGAGTGACACTTCGCGCTTCAACACGTACATCACGTCACGCGGCCATCAGGATGCCGGCGGCGTCGGCATCGAACAGGCCGATCTGGTATCGATCACCGAAAAGAATCCGCTCGTCGGCGGACAGACCTACGGCGTGCATCCCCAGGCGCCCGAACTCGCCACGCTGTTCAACAACGGCAATCTCGCCTTCGTCGTGAATACCGGCACCCTCGTGCAACCGACGACGAAGACTCAATACAACAGCGGCACATACGCCGTTCCGCCGCAGTTGTTCTCGCACGCCGATCAGCAAGGTCAATGGCAATACGGTCAACCGACGCAGAACGGAACCGTCGGATGGGGCGGACTGATCGCCGATCGACTGGCCGTTTTGAATCCCGGCATGACGATTCCGATGTCGCTGTCGCTCGGCGGCCAGAATCGTTTTCAGGCCGGACAAACCGTGCAGCCGTATACATTGACGAGCGGCGGCCCGTCGCAGCTGCAGGGATACGGCACGGGCACCGTCGGCACAACGCGGATGAACGCGTTGACCGATCTGCTCAATCAGGCGTATCCCGATCCGTTGTCCCGAACATACGCCGCGACGATGCGCAACTCGCTCGATTGGTACGGCTCGCTCAGCACCGCATTGACCGGCGCGACCGATGTGTCGAGTTATTTTCCGACCGTCGGAACCAATCCTGTCGCGGACGCATTGCAGGAAATCGCGAAGATCATTTCCGTGCAAAGCGCGCTGAGCGCGAAACGGCAAATCTTCTTCTTGAGTTTCGGCAGTTTCGATACGCATGATGGACAGCTCGACGTCAACACCGGTCAGCCCTATCTGTTCTCGACTATTTCGCAAGCCGTCAGCTCGTTTTACAACGCGACGAAATTCCTGGGCAAAGATCAAAACGTCACGACCTTCACGCTCAGCGAATTCGCGCGCACGTTGAATTCGAACGGCGATGGTACCGACCACGGCTGGGGCGGCATCCAGTTCGCCGCCGGCGGCGCGGTGAAAGGCCAGACGATTTACGGCGCGCCCGCCGTCAGCGGCGGCGTGTTTCCCGATCAGACATTGAACGGTTCGGATTGCCTCTCGCGCGGCCAGATGATTCCGACCGTCTCGTCCGATCAATACGCCGCGACGCTCGCGAAATGGCTCGGCGTTAACAGTTGCGACGTGAACACGATCTTCCCGTTCGTATCCAACTTCGCGACGGCCGATCTCGGTTTCATGAGTTAGCCGCAGCGCGCCGCGACAAAATGCGAGACGCGCACTACAATGCGCGCCCTCGCAACGCGGAGCGCGCATGCAACTCAACCACGTCAAGGCAGCGATCACCGGGGGCGTTTCCGGTTTAGGTCACGCGGTCGCCAAACATCTCGTTTCGCACGGCGCGAAAGTCGCGCTACTCGACATCAACGACGAAAAAGGAAAATCCGTCGCCGCCGAGTTCGACGGCAGCGCGCATTATTTCCGCACCGACGTCACGCACGAAGACAACGTCGCCGACACGCTGCAACAGGCGGCGGAAAAAATGGGCGGATTGAACGTCGCGATCAGTTGCGCCGGAATTCTCGGCGCCGGCCGCGTGCTCGGCAAAGAAGGCCCGATGCCGCTGAAGAATTTCCAGACGACGGTGATGGTGAATCTCATCGGCAGTTTCAACGTCGCCAAAGCCGCGGTGAATCTGATGCAGAACAACACGCCGGGCGAAGATGGCGAACGTGGCGTGATCGTCAACACCGCGTCGATCGCCGCGTACGAAGGACAGATCGGGCAAGCCGCCTACTCCGCGTCGAAAGGCGGCGTGATCGGCATGACACTGCCGATGGCGCGCGAATTCGCCCGCATCGGCGTGCGCGTGATGACGGTGGCGCCGGGCGTATTCCACACGCCGATGGTCGATGGCATGCCGCAAAATGTATACGATTCCCTTTGTGCACAAGTTCCCTATCCGTCGCGATTGGGTACGTCGGCGGAATTTGCCGATACCGTCGCGTTCATTCTTCAAAATCGCTACATGAACGGAAGCGTCATCCGCATCGACGGCGCAATAAGGCTGGCCCCGAAATGAAAGCATCCGAGATAAAGCGCGGCAACGTCGTCGAACACAACGGGAAGGTCTGGCAGGTTCGCGATGTCGACCGCAGTTCGCCCACCGCTCGCGGCGGTAATGTGACTTTCCGATTCACGCTCTACAGCGTCCCGGGCGGGCAAAAGCTCGACCTATCGATGCGTGCCGACGACGAGTTGAAAGAAACCGAGTTGGTGCGTCGCGCCGCGACATTCTCGTACCCGGAAGGCGACACGTTCGTGTTCATGGATGTCGAGGATTACACGCAATACACACTCGACCCGGAAATCGTGGGCGACAACGCGGGCTACATCATCGAAGGTCTGGAAGGCTGCTACGTGCAACTGATCGACGGCGCGCCGGTGGCACTGCAGCTGCCGCCGACGGTGACGTTGCAAGTTGTCGAAACCGCGCCCGAATTAAAAGGCGCCACAGCCACCAAACGTCCTAAGCCTGCCAAGCTCAGTACCGGTATCGAGATCCAAGTTCCGGAATACATCAGCAACGGCGAGAAGATTCTCGTGAGCACGGTGACAGGAGAATTTTCCGGCCGCGCCTAGTGCTATCCCGATGGCGACTGTAAGCGCACGTTCCACAGTTGCCGCCCGTCAATGTGTCGCGTATGTTACCGAGGCCGCAAGCGTTCGGCACATTCGTTCATAGATCGACATTCATCGGGGAGAGTTGCGTAATGATTTTCTGGCGCGTAAAGCCGCTCGACAAAATTCTTGAAACCGCGGAAAGAAAATCGCTGAAGCGGCAGCTGGGCCCGATCCAGCTCACGCTGCTCGGCATCGGCGCGGTCATCGGTACCGGTATTTTCGTGCTGACGGCCGAAGCGGGCCAGAAGGCGGGACCTGGGTTGATGCTGGCGTTCGTCATCTCCGCCATCGTGTGCGGACTGGCCGCCCTCGCCTACGCCGAACTTGCGGCGATGGTGCCGGTTTCCGGCTCGGCCTACACCTACACCTACGGCGTGCTCGGCGAATTCATCGCCTGGGTCGTCGGCTGGGCACTCGGGTTGGAATACGGGATCGGCGCGGCCGTGGTCTGTGTCGGTTGGTCCGGCTACATGAACGGCCTGCTCGCACACGCGGATTTTTTCGGACTCGTCCAACCCGGCGCGCTCGCATTGCCCGAATATCTGCGCACGGGTTTATACGCCGGGGGCGGTTTCAATATCCTCGCATTCGTCATCGCACTCGTCGTGATGATATTGCTCGTGGTTGGCACGTCGAAAAGTGCGCGCGTCAACGCGGTGCTGGTCGCGATCAAGATCGTCGCGCTGACGATGTTTATCTTCATCGCCGTTCCCGCCGTGAAGAGCAGCAACTTCGAACCGTTTTTGCCCGGCGGCTGGGGCAACCCGCTCGGCGGTGCTGGCGTGCTGGGCGCGGCAGCGTCGATCTTCTTTGCGTATGTCGGATTCGACGCGGTCTCTACAGCTGCGGAAGAAACGAAGAATCCCAATCGCAACATCCCGATCGGATTGATCGGCTCGCTGCTGGTCTGCACTGTTTTTTATCTGCTCGTGGGCTACGGCGCGGCGGGCTCGGTCGGCGCGCAGCCGATCATGGGCGCCGACGGCATGCCGCTTGATCCAGGCAGTTCCGCGATGGCGGCCGCGTGCGAAGGCTCGCAGGCACTGGTGTGCAGCAAAGAGCCACTCGCGCACGTTCTGCGCGTCCTTGGTTTTCCCACGCTTGGCAACTATATCGGCGTAGCGGCGATTCTCGCCTTGCCTTCCGTCATCCTGATGATGATGTTCGGCCAGACGCGTATTTTCTTCACGATGTCGCGCGACGGACTGTTGCCGGAAAGACTATCGCGCGTGCATCAAAGCTTTCACACGCCACACGTGATCACGTTCATTACAGGTATCGTCGTCGCGTTCTGTTCGGCGCTGTTTCCGGTTGGCAAGCTTGCCGATACGTCGAACTCCGGCACGTTGCTCGCCTTCGCGATGGTGTCGATCGGCGTCATGATTCTGCGTAAACAGCAGCCTAATCGCGTGCGGCCATTCCGCACGCCGTTTGTGTGGGTCGTCTGTCCGCTTGCCGTGCTGGGTTGCGCGTTGCTGTTCTTCAACCTGAGCATGACGGCGAAAATCGTCTTCGTGCTGTGGGCGGCGATCGGCCTCGTCGTGTATTCCTTGTATGGGTATAAGCGAAGTCATCTCGCGAATGGAACGATGAGTAGTTGAATCCGATGTCATCGCAACCCTGATTGGAGGCCGGCGCACAAACGCCGGCCTTCGGTGTTTTTACGGTCGATGCCGACCGCACGCTTAAACTAGAATCCTGTCTATGAATTTGAGTCAACTGTTCGCCAAAAAAACGGATTTCTCGGACGTCAATCTCGGCGACGGCCCGCGCCTGAATCGCACACTCGGGCCGGTCGGTCTCACCGCGATCGGTATCGGCGCCGTGATCGGCGGTGGCATCTTCGTGATCACGGGACAAGCCGCCGCCGAACACGCGGGACCTGCCGTATTGCTGGCTTTCATCCTCGCCGCCGTCGGCTGCAGTTTTACCGCGCTGTGCTACGCGGAATTCGCCACGCTCATTCCGATGTCCGGCAGTTCTTATTCATATGCTTACGCCACGCTCGGTGAACTCGCCGCGTGGTTCATCGGGTGGAACATGGTGCTCGAATACGGTGTCTCCGCCTCGGCGGTCGCCGTGAGCTGGACTGGCTACTTCACCAGCCTGCTCGACGATTTCGGCTTGCATCTGCCGCACGCATTGACCAACGCGCCGTTCGCCTACACCGACAACGCGCTCGTGGCGACCGGTGATTTCATCAACCTACCCGCCGTCATCATCGTGTTGCTGCTGACGTGGCTGTGCTACGTCGGCATCCGCGAATCGGCAGGCACCAACACGGCGATGGTCATCCTCAAGGTCGCACTCATCCTGTTGGTGATCGGCGTCGGCTGGCATTACGTGAATCCGGCGCTATGGCATCCGTTCATTCCGGAAAATGCGGGTCCCGGCAAATTCGGATGGTCCGGCGTGCTGCGCGGCGCATCAATGGTGTTCTTCGCGTACATCGGTTTCGAAACTACCTCGACGCTCGCGCAAGAATCGAAGAATCCGCAGCGCGACCTGCCGATCGGCACGTTGGCGTCGCTGGCGATTTGTACAGTTTTATACATTGGCATGGCCGCCGTCCTCACCGGACTTGCACCGTTCGATCAGCTTGGCACGTCTGAACCTGTCGTCACCGCCGTGAAGGCACATCCCGAACTCGGTTGGCTGCGCCTTGTCGTCGAGATCGGCGCGCTGATCGGACTGTCATCCGTCATCTTGTGCATGGTCATCGCGCAGCCGCGCATCTTCATGATCATGGGCCGCGACGGCATGTTGCCGCCGCTGTTCGCGAAGATTCATCCGCGCTATCACACGCCGCACATCAACACGGTGATCACCGGCGTGGGCATCGCGGCGTTGGCGGCGGTTTCTTCTCGGCGATCTCGTCTCCACCGGAACGCTGATCGCGTTCGCGGCCGTGTGCATCGGCGTGCTGATCCTGCGTCGCACGCGCCCCGATGCGCCGCGGACGTTTCGCGTGCCGTGGGCGCCGCTGGTGTGCACGCTCGGTGTGCTCAGTTGCGTGATCCTGCTTGCGCCGATCTTGGTCAACTGGCTGAACCTGTCGTTGATGATCGTCTGGACGCTGATTGGATTTGCGATCTATTTCGGTTACGGATATCGGCACAGCAAGTTGCGCACGGCGGCGCCGCCGGTTTAGTCAAGTAATCCCGGTTGATGCTGTTCGTCGCGCGGCGATCCGCTCTTCGCGCGATCGACTAACGCGTCGGGCAACGCCTTGCTGGCGCGAGCACCTAATTCGCGCAATTTGTCGACCTGGCTGACGATATTCCCGCGTCCGTCTGCAAGCTTATTCTGAGCCGCGGAAATGGATGCGCGCGCGGAATCAATCTTGTTACCCGCGTCGGCGATATCCTCGACGAATCCCACGAATTTATCGTAGAGCTTACCGGCGCGATCGGCTATTTCGAACGCGTTTTTGTTGCGATCGTCGAAGCGCCAAAGGCTCGACACGGTGCGCAAGGTCGCCAGCAGCGTCGACGTCGTGACGATGACGATCTGCTTATCCATTGCGAATGCATGCAACGCATCGTCGTGCCGCATCGCTTCGATAAACGCCGCTTCGACAGGCACGAACATCAAAATGAATTCGAGGCTGTTCAATCCCGGCAAATCCGCGTAACGACTCTCGCCCAGCCGCCGCACGTGCGCTCGCACCGATGCCACATGCGCGTCGAGATGCCCGCTGCGTTCGTCGTCATTCGACGATGCGCAATAACGTTCGTATGACGTCAGCGATACTTTCGCGTCGATAACCAAATCGCGGCCTTCGGGCAAATGGACGATGACGTCCGGCCGCGGCCGACCGCCGTCGTCGTCACGCATCACGACTTGCGTTTCGTACTCGCGCCCTTTTTGCAAACCGGACGCTTCGAGCAGACGTTCCAGAATCAGTTCGCCCCATGCACCTTGCGTCTTGCTCTCGCCTTTCAGCGCGCGCGTGAGATTGATCGCGTCTTCGCTGATACGCTGATTCAAGTCCTTGAGCCCGTCGATCTCGACTTTCAGCAATTGCCGCTCGCGGCTTTCTTTGTCGTAGACCTCGTCGACGCGTTTGCGAAAATCGCCGAGTTGTTCACGCAACGGATTAAGCAACGTCCCGAGATTGTTCTGATTCTGTTCCGTGAATTTCTGGCTCTGCAGATCGAGCACTTCGCCAGACAGCGCCTTGAACCGATCCGCGAATTCTTCGCGCACCTGCTTCAACAGTGATTCCCGATCGGCCGCCTCCTGCAGACGCGTCAGCGCTTCCGTCAGCCGCTGCTCCGCTCGCTGGCGCGCTTCTCCCGAATGAATGGACTGCTCGCGTGCGGCGGCCAATTCTGCGTCGATCATCGTCAACCGTTCGAGCCGACCTTCAAGCGTCGATTTCTGTTCAGAAATTTCTATGATCTTGCGACGACTCTCATTGAGTTCTCGCGTTGCGAATTCCTGTTCCTGTTGCAAGCGACGGCGCGTTTCCAGATTCGTGTCGCGCTCCGACGCAAGCTGCGAAACTTCCACATCGCGGCTGGCAAGCCCGCGCCTGAACGCGGTTCCGCGCGTAATCAGCCAAGCGACGAAGGCGCCGACGAAGAATGCGACAGCCGCCGCGATGGCGACCGCTCCATACTGATCCAGGTTCAACGACATATCCGACTCGTTCAAATTCCTGCGCGCATTGTGACAAAACCACGTCGCAGATGGCGAGACGACGCGCTTTTTGGCCTCGCCAACGCAGCATACGTTATAGTTGAGCATTGACAACGCGCGTGCCGCGGAGCCGACTTTTGACGTACGACGCTACCCGATTTCTGAGTTGTGCCCATGCCATCGTCGCGGCGGGAAAAAAGCTCGGCGCGCAGGGCCTGACGCCCGCGACCAGCAGCAATTTTTCCATGCGCATGGATGCCCATCATGCCGCCATCACGATCTCCGGCCGTGATAAAGGAACGCTCACGCTGAGCGATATCATGGTCATCGATATGGAGGGCCATGCGGTCGGCACGTCGGCGCGGCCGTCCGCCGAGACGTTGTTGCACACGCAAATCTATCGGCGATTCAAGGACGCGAATGCCGTCCTGCACACGCACTCGCGAACGCAAACGGTGGCGTCGCGGCTGTTTGCGAACGCGGGCACGGTGAAGCTGGAAGGTTATGAGCTCCTGAAAGCGATCGCCGGCCACACAACGCATGAAACGCACATCGATTTGCCGGTTTTTCCGAACACACAGGAAATGACGGAGTTGACCGATCGCGTCGACGACTGGATTAAGACGGATAAGCCCTTATATGGCTATCTGATCGACGGTCACGGCATCTACACCTGGGGTCGCGACATGGCTGAAACCGAACGCCATATCGAAGCATTCGAATTTTTGCTGGCGTGCGAATTGGACTTGAGGAGACTGACATCATGAGCCGTTTGCGAATCTTCCCGGAAGGCAAAGGGCAATCGCCCGAGAAAACGTTCGTGAAACACGCCGATATCGCGCGTGAATTGGGCAACGTCGGCATTCGCTTCGAACAATGGGAAGCGTCGAAGCCGGTCGTGCCGGGCGCGACGCAGGAACAAGTCATCGAAGCGTATCGCGACGACATCGAGCGATTGCAGCGCGAAAAAGGTTATCAAGCCGTCGACGTGATCAGCTTGACGCCGGAGCATCCCGATCGCGCAACACTGCGTCAGAAATTCTTGAACGAACACACGCATTCCGAAGACGAAGTGCGTTTCTTCGTTGCGGGCCGCGGACTTTTCACGCTGCACATCAACAAGAAAGTTTACGAAGTACTGTGCGAGAAAGGCGATCTGATCGGTGTGCCCGACGGCACGCCGCACTGGTTCGACATGAGCGAATCGCCCTACTTCGTCGCGATTCGCCTGTTCACCAACAAGGAAGGCTGGGTCGCGAACTTTACCGGCACCGATATCGCGAACGACTATCCGCGGCTCGATGCGGAAACGCGCGCGGCATGACGTATCTTGAGGAATCGCTCGCGCCCGGCGAACGCGTCGTCGCGCGCTTTGATCTGCACTGGACAGCCAAAGGCCGTTTGATCCTCGGCGTCATTCTGATTCCTATCATCGTCGGTATTTTCATCGTCATCTACGAGTGGCTGCGTTTGCGCGGCATCGAGATGGCGGTGACGACGCAGCGCGTCGTCTACAAAACCGGCATCGTCGGCCGCGAAACCGAAGAAATCCGGCTCAGCGCACTCGAGACAGTTGATTTGCAACAGAGCACGTGGGGTCGGCTGCTCGGATTCGGCAATGTACGCGTCACCGGCCGCGGTGAAAGCACACTCGTCTTCGTGCGCGTCGCCGATCCGGTCGGTGTCAAACGCGCCATCGAAACGGCGTATTCAGGGAATATCGAACACAACAACCAGGGGACGAACCGATGATCAAGGCGATCGTGACGGATATCGAAGGAACGACCAGCTCGATCAGTTTCGTCAAAGACACATTGTTTCCTTATGCACGAAAGCATCTTCCCGCATTTATCGTCACACACACCGATGACACCGACGTACAGCATTGGCTGCACGAAGCGGCTAAAGAAGCCGGACTCGTTTCGGCAACGCAACAGGAAATGATCACGCTGTTGCAACACTGGATCGACGAAGACCGCAAATCGACCGCGTTGAAAGCGTTGCAGGGAATGATCTGGGACGAAGGTTATCGCACACGTGAGTTCAAAGCGCATGTGTACCCGGACGTGCCGCCGCAATTCAAGAAATGGACGGATAAAGGTTTAGCCGTCTATGTCTATTCGTCCGGCTCGGTACCGGCGCAGAAACTATTCTTCGAATTCAGCGACGCGGGCGACCTCAGCGCGACGTTTTCGGGATATTTCGATACCGAAACCGGCCCGAAACGGGAAGCCGCTTCCTATAGCAGCATCGCGAAAGTGGTTGGTTTTTCGCCGAATGAAATTCTTTTTTTATCCGATGTCGCCGAAGAACTCGACGCCGCGCGCACCGCCGGAATGAAGACCATTCTTGTGGCGCGATCGCCTGCGGGTTGTCCGGCATCTGGAGCACATCCCTGCGTGACGGATTTTTCCGCGATTGCGCTGGACTAGAAAACGATGACGGCGCTGTACTATCACCTCATTCCCGCGTTATGGCTGATTTGGCTCGCTTACTGGTTCATCGCTTCGCGCGACGTGAAGGCGGCAACGCACGTGGAATCGCCGTGGTCACGCGCGGGACACGCGGTGCCGCTCGCCGTCGCCGCGTGGTTGATCTGGCCGAATCGGCTTCCGGGCGGTTTTCTCTGCGGAGAAATCGTTCCGTGGAGCGATGCGCTTTACCTCGCTGGCGTCGTCTGCGTGGCGGCGGGTCTGGCATTTGCGTGTTGGGCGCGCTATGTACTCGGTCGAAACTGGAGCGGCATCGTCACCGTGAAGGAAGATCACGAGTTGATCCGGAGCGGCCCCTATCGCTACGTGCGACACCCGATTTACACCGGGTTGCTACTCGGATTTGTCGGATCCGCGATCGCCCGTGACGAATGGCGCGGTGTGCTTGCCGTCGCGATTGTATACATTGCGCTGTGGCGAAAATATCGATTGGAGGAACGCTGGATGATCGAGCATTTCGGGGACGCCTATCGTCGCTTTCGTGCCGATGTTCCAGCCCTTATTCCGAATCCATTCC
>CAZZWP010000091.1:0-12477 GCA_964657965.1 uncultured Rudaea sp.
GGCGGAGAGCCGGCGCAGCGGCGCATCGGTGCGTTCGGACAAAAAGCACAGCAGCAGCGCCAGACTCACCGCGCAGATGGTGGCCAGCACCGCATAGCAAAGAGAGTTCACCAGGGCGCCGGATTGCGTGACCTCGGCCGCCATGCGCGAAAATCAAGTCGGCGAATCCGGTGAGCATGCCGCTCAGCGCTCGCGACGATAACGCCGGTGAGATCGCGTCGCCGATGCCGTGTTGCGCGCAGATAACGCGCAGATCGTCGACGGACACGGCGTCGACGGGAAACTGGAATTCGAATTCGCTGATCGAATCGCCTTCGCTGAGCTCGATCAAACGTAAACCGTCGCCGAGATCGCCGTAGCGAACACGATCGACCATGTGCCCGACCGCTTCGATCGAATCGATGCCAGGCATCGCGCGCACACCGAGCGCGGACAGATGCCTCGCCAGAAAATCGCGGTGGTGCGGCCATACGCGTTCGTTCGGTGCGGTTTCCAGAATCTCGTGCAACGCATTGCCGAAATGTCGGCCGCGCCAGGCATTGAGGCTCAGCAGCGTCGCGTCGTCGGCAACTTGCAGCGTTTCTTCCGCCGACGTTTCCCGTTCGATATCCAGTTCCGTTTCGATTTCGTCGGATGCGCCGGTTTCCTCGCTGACAAGCGCCGTGTGCTTCGTCAAACTGCTGAAGCTGTGCAGCCATTGGAACGGTCGCGGAGCCGGCAAAGGCCGACGGACGACGGGCGCCTCGCGCGCAGCATCCGATGGCACGAATGTCGCGAACCCGCGGTCGAACGGCATCACGATCGCGATGCCATGGCAACGTTGCGCCATCGCCGGCAACGATGCCTCGCCGGGCGGCAACCCGAGGTGCGCCTGCGTCTGGTGAATGAGCACATCGAGCGCCGCCGTCTTGCTTGCGTCGGCGCCGATCGATGGCGGACCGTTGCGATCCGTCCAGTACAAATGCACGGCGTATTTCGCGCGCGTGATCGCGACATACAGGAGCCGCAATTGTTCCTGCAACGCTTCCTGAAAATGCGCGGCGAGATTCTCGTCGAAACGATCCGAGCCGAGATCGACCCACGCGCGCCCTTCGGCATCGTGGAAGTTCAGTACTTTCGGCGAATGCGCGCCGGTGCGATCACCGACACGGGCGAACGGCACGAACACAATCGGAAATTGCAAACCCTTCGCCGCGTGCACCGTCATGAGTTGCACACGCGCCGCGTCGCTTTCGATGCGGAGTCGGCGCGCTTTCGCGGCGTCGATGTCGTCATCGCTCTCTTCGCGTCGCAACGCGACGAGTCGGTTGTACGCCGACTCGAGTCCACGCCGGACATCGTCATCGGTGCCAAGCAACTCGCCGAGATGGCGCAGGTCCGTGACCATGCGCTCGCCACCGGTGAGCGACAACAGACGCGCGGCTTGTTGCGCGATCACGGTTTGGATGAGCGCTTGCGCGCCCGCCGCACCGGCCAGCGCGTGCCATTGCGCGAAGCGTTCCAGTTCGCGCTCGAAACGCTGTTCGTCGTCCTGCCAGGCGCGCACGTCCGCAAACGTGGCGCCGAGCAAGCGCGTGCACAACGCACCGCGCACGGCGCGTTCGTCGTTGTAGTTGAGCACGGCATACAGCAGCAGCTCCAGGTCGCGCGCGACGTCGGTATCGAACACGCTCCCGCGTCCCGTGCCGACGCAGGGCACGTTGCGTTCGCCGAGGCGTTGGCGCAGCGCATCGATCTCGAAATTCGTGCGCGTCAATACGGCAACGTCGCCGGGCCGCACGCGCTCGCCACCGATCGTGAAGCGCGCATCGTTGAGCAATTCGACAATGCGGTTGGCGCAATCGTCCAGCGCGCGCTCATCAGAAATGCTGACGGCCGTCTCGCCCTCTTTCGCGAAGCGATGAATGTACAACGGATGCGTCACCGCCACGCCGTCGCACGCAAACGGCGTTCGATCGGCCGCACCACTCGCTTGCGCTGGGCGATATCGGATTTCCTCATTGTCGAAACCGCCTTCGGTCGCCGCGTACAGTGAGTTGACACCGCCAATCAGCGGCGCGCTCGAACGCTGATTGACGGTGAGCGCAAATGCGTGATCCGCACCGCGCCGCGCACGCAAATACGCGGCCAGATCGCCGCCGCGGAATCCGTAGATCGCCTGCTTCGGATCCCCGATCATCGCGAGCAAGCCGCGTTCCGCACCTTCGCGATCACGATAAATCCGATTGAAAATATCGAACTGACGCGCGTCGGTATCCTGAAATTCATCGATGAGCGCGGCGGGAAAAGCACGGAACAATACGTCGGCGAAAACCACGCCGGCGCGATCGGAACGCAGACGATCGTGAACCGTCTCGATCAGCATCGAGAACGTCTGAACGCCCCGCTCCCTCGCGCGACGCGGGATTTCGCTGCGGCAAAACGCGAGCGCATCGCGGAGCACGGCCGCACGTGACGAGCGCATGCCGGGCTTTGCGGCGACGCGAATGCGCTGCAGCAAGACGATAACGGCGTGGTCACTCAGAACGCCACTTCCTTTGCCCGACACCTGTTTGTCGAATTGATCGGCGTCGAAACAATCGGCACTTTTGTCGCGCAATAGGTCGACGACATCGCCGTTCGACCTTAAAAGTTCGGCGCAATCGGACAACCGACTGCGCAACTTCGCGTTGCTGCGCGCGAACAGCGACGCATCGGACGCCAACTGATCGATCGCATCGAGATGCTCACGTGCGCGCAGTGCGATCACGTCGCGTTCCAGAATCGCGGTGTCGCCGAGCGGCACGAACGACGCATCGGCGCGCAGCAAACCGCGCAAATCCGCCGTCAATGCGTCGATGCCTTTTTCGACGACCGTCGAACTCTCGAGCGAATCCATCGTCGCGCTCAAATAGCGGCGACGCCAAAAGTCTTCGACACATTCGCTCAGCAGACTTTCTTCGTCGACCAGCCGTTCCGGCAGCAGCGCGGCGCCGCTTTCGATTGGATGATCGCGCAGGATGCGTTGACACAGCGCATGAATCGTCCCGATCGGCGCGCGATCCAGATCGGCACGCGCGAGTTGAACGCGGCGCAACGCCTGCGTGCGCGCAGCGTCGTCCGGACACAACGTCAGCAACCATTGGCTCAGGATGTCATTATCGTCCGCTATCGGCTGCAGTCGATGCTCGGCTTCGACGAGTCGCGCGCGCAATCGCTCGCGCAGTTCCTGCGCGGCGCGATCGGTGAAGGTGGCGACGAGAATTTGTTCGACGCGCAAACCTTGCTCCAGCAGCAGGCGAAGAAAAATCAGTCCGATCGTGAAAGTCTTGCCCGTACCCGCGCTCGCCTCGATCAGCACGCGGCCGCGCAATGGCATCGTTTCCCAATGCAGGGACGCGCTGTCGATCGTCATGCGTCGTCTCGCGTGCCGTTGCGAGCGAGCACGGTCTGATGCGGATCGAGGATGCGGCTGATCCAGCGATTCGTCGCAACGAACTTTTCGTGCGCGCGCGAGGCGTGCTTAAGGAATTCGGAATCGCGTGCGGCGAGTGCGGCGTAACTCGGTTCGAATCCCGATTCGCCGGCGCGACGCGGACCGCTGCCGTCCCACGCCTTGCGCGCTTCCGCATCGCGGCGCTCGTCGGCCGCGGTGACGCTCCACATCCACGCGGTCTTCGGGAAAAACAGGGGTGGCGCGCTCATGGCGTGGCGCGTCATGGTCAGCAATTCGGCAAGCCCTGCGCGAAGTTGCCGCGTGTCTTGCGACACGATCGCATCGACGAGTTTCGGTGTGCGCGGTGATTTCGAGGTATCGGTTTGTTCGAGCACATCGGCGCGCAAATCGCTGGCCTGCGAGAGTCGCAACACAGCCCAATCGATATAGAACGGGATGAGATCGCGGAAGTCCATAGCGCCCTGCGGCTTGGTGAGGAACACGTGCAAGGCGCCGTCCGGACGTCGATAAACGGTGTCGACCGTGCCGACGAGCCGCACACCGGCGATTTCCAGATCGATCGGGACGACGATCGGTTTCGCATCGATATCGAGTCGTTCATGCTTTAGCGTAAGCATCGGTTGCACGCGCGCACGCATACGCGAATAGGCGCGCGCACCGACTTCGCCACCCGGCAATGCGCCCGATTGAGCGAGCCATGCCGGCGCCGCATCGGGCAGGCGCTGCAAACCGTCGCGCCAGGCGCGGTCGAGTAATTGCGCTTCGAAGCGTTCGCGCTTTTCCGTGGACGCCGTCATCGGTTCGCGATCGAGCAAGGCATCGTCGCCCAACGCATCGAGTCCGATGCCGAACGCGTCGCGTAAACGTGCGCGCGATGGATCGCGCCAGAATGCCTTCAGCGATTTCAACGATACGTCGTTCGCTTCCGGCATCGTCGCTGCGTCGTCGTTGGGATCGATGAACGGCTGCGGCCCCTGCGCGCCATCCGTCGCGACAGCATACGCGGCGTCGAACGAAAACAATCGCTCATCGCGCGCGAAGTAGCGACTATCGAACGGCTGCAGCGGATGGCGAATCAACCACGGTCGCGCGTCGGCGGGAGCTTGCAGTGGCACGCCGAATTGGTCGTCGAGAAATTCCAAGAGCTCGGACAGCGGCGACGCCGGATTGCGCCGGCTGCCATCGGCGACGTCTTCGCCGAGATAACTCAGATGCAGATGTTGTCGCGCCGCCATCAACGCTTCGAGGAACAGATAACGATCTTCGTTGCGCGTATCGCGATCGCCGCGGCGGGGCTGCGTCTGCATGCGATTGAGTCCACCGTCGCCGGCGATGCGCGGATATTCGCCTTCGTTCATGCCGAGCAGGCACACGACGCGAAATGGAATCGAGCGCTGCGGCACCAGTCCGCAAAAGGTCACGCCGCCGAGTAAGAACGGCTGGCGTTCGGAAATCGTTTCGAGTGCGCCGTGCACGACATCGCGCACGACACTCCACGGCAACGGTTCACCGCCAAGTGCTTCGTCTTGATCGGCCAGCGCGGCGATGCAGCGACGCAGCTGGCTCATCGCGTTGTCTTCGGCGTCGTCGCGAATATCGATAGCGAACAGCGCATCGACGAGATCGAGCAACCAGACGCTCCACGCGGCGAGCGGACGTTCGAACGCGATATCGGTGCGCAGATCGCGCAACGTCTCGATGAAACGATCGAGCCGGCCGATGGCATCGATATCGTTGCCGGAAACGCCGCAGACCGGCAGTACGCCATCGACTAAATTATCGCCCGCGTCGTCGCCGGCGATCATGCCGGCATACAAGCGGTCGAATCCGAACGACCATGTGTTGGCATCGATCGGAGCACCGCCAACCTCTCCTTTCATGCGCGCATCGAGACCCCACGCGACGCGCGCCTGGCGCAGCCACGGCTCCAGCCGTGTGCGCGTGTCTTCGTTCAACCCGAAACGACGCGCGACCGCGGCGACGTCGAGCAGGTCGACGATGTCGCTGACGCGAAAGCGGCTTTCGCCAAGATCGAGCAGCTTCGCAAATCCGGTGAACAGGGCGTGCGTCCCGGCGAGCGCGACGTCGGCGACGTGCCATGGAATCTGTCCGGCCTCGTCGCTGTAGCGCGCCGGCGGACCGAACACGGATGGCAGAAACGGCGCGTAGGCAGCGATGTCCGGCGCCATGACGACGATATCGCGCGGTTGCAGCGATGCATCGTCGGCGAGAAAACCGAGCAATCGGTCTTTGAGAATTTCCAGCTCGCGCAAGCGCGTGTGGCAAGCATGCACGCGCAAGCTGGCGTCGAGTATTGCGGCGGCTGGACTTCGATTGCGAAGTGCAGCGCCGACAAAATTCGGCTGCAGATGGCGAATACTTGTTTGCACGGCATCGAGCAGATGGTCGGCCGCGTCCGGTGTGTCACGCTCGTCGAGTGGATCGCGATGATCGTCGTCGTCGGACAACGCGAGCGAAAAATCCTGTCCGATGCGACCGAGCGACGCCAGCAGCGGATGGCCGATTTCGAAGTACAACGATTCGGCATCCGCACTCGCCAGCATCGCGCGTTTCCCGCGAAGATAGTCCCAATGTTCGCGGCACGGATCGGGAAAGTATACATGTATATCTCGATGCGACGCGGCGGCACGCAGGCAGTCGATGACGTCCGGCGGCAGATGGCTGACACCGAACACGTGCAGCGGCAACGATTCGCCGTCGCCGTTCTGCGCGAGGGCGGCGACGAGCGCTTCTTTGCGCTGCGCGCGATGCGGCGCGGCGATTTCGCTGCGCACATGACGCCACAACTCGGCCTGCCACTCGGTCGGCTCGGCGCCGCGCTCCCAGGCCACGATGGTGTCCGGCCGGTACACCAGATATTGGGTGAACACGTCCGCGAGCCGCGCGGAGAGTTGGAATCGGCGACGCGCGCGATCTTCCGCATCAAGATAACGGTCGACGACGGGCGATTTGATGAGCGGCAACGCGTTGTAAATGTGCCAGCGAAGCAAGTCGGTGTTGTATTCGCCGCTCACGAGCGCGTCGTCGCCGAGCACGTTTTTAGCCGTGCGCTGCAACCATTGCCACGGCAATTGCGTTTCGATGTTAGCGGCGATGCGACCCGGAGAGGCGTTCGCGATCATCTGCAGCAACCAGCGCCGCATACCGGCGTGCGGAATGACGATGGTTTGCGGTGTCAGCGGATTGGACGGACGATCGCGATGGAGAAAATCGATCAGTTCGTCGGCGAGCCGTTCGGTTCGGCTGGCGCGGTGCACGATCAGGGAATTCATGCGCGCATGATACGCAGGCGGCGTCTCATGCGCTGCGATCTGATGGCGGATTATTCGCGCCAATACGGATGACGGTCGATGCGTCCGCGCTCGATCACAGCGGGCGGTTCATCTGGATCGAACCTGATGTGGACGAATCCCGTTTCGGATGTATTTAGCATATCGATGCCGTGGGCATCGTAACGCGCGACGATATCCGGATTCGGATGATGAAAATGATTGAGGTAGCCCGAAGAGAAAATCGCAAGCATCGGATGTAATGCATCCAGGAACGC
Source organism: uncultured Rudaea sp. (assembly GCA_964657965.1). Taxonomy (GTDB): domain Bacteria; phylum Pseudomonadota; class Gammaproteobacteria; order Xanthomonadales; family Rhodanobacteraceae; genus Rudaea. The sequence continues at coordinate 7,005 of CAZZWP010000091.1, forward strand.
ATCGCTCGATGAGGTCTTGCTGCCGTGATGGGGCGATTGCAAGACAGTATGCGCCGCGGCCGGTTCGATCGACGATGCGACGGCGCCTTCGATCGACGACGTGATATCGCCGGGCAAGACGAGTTCGCTGTCGCCGGTGCGAATGTCGAGCACACAACAACGATCGTTGCCGATTTTGTCGAGCGGAGGTGTCGGGCTGACGATGCGAAACGTCACGCCGTCCCACGTCCATTGTTCGCCGGCGAGGCATTGGCTAGCCGGAATTTTCAATCGCTCCGGTTCCCCCGATTCAATCACCATGTGCGGAAACGCGGAATCGACTGACGCCGCACCGCCGGCATGATCGCTATCGCCGTGGCTGATGATCATGCGATCGGGATGCTCGATGCCGAGCGCGCGCAAGGCGGGAACGACAACCGCGTCGCCGAGATCGAAACCGGATTGGTAACGCGGGCCGGTGTCATAAATCAACGTATGGCGCTCGGTGCGCACGACGATTGCCAAACCTTGTCCGACGTCGAGCATGTATGCGTCGAATGCGCCGTCGCGCCAATGCGATTGCGTCGGTATCAACAATGGCAGCATCAAGACTGCGCCGACGCCGCGCGCCGGCACGCCGCGCGGCTGCAGCAGCCAGAATGCGCCGACCATCGCGAACGCGAGCGCGACTATGCCGGGTTCAGGAAAATACCAAAGCGCTCCGGGCATCTGCGAAAACTTTTCCAGCGCGAACCACAACGCATCGAGAACGTGTCCGACGAGGACGAGCAACGGAAATCCAATGGCAGGCAGACCGATTGCGATCAACGCGGCGAACACGCCGACGGGCAAAACGAAGAAACAAATGAGGGGAACGGCGATGAGATTCGCGAACGGACCAATCAGAGAACTTTGTCCGAAAAACCAGATGCCCAGCGGCAACAGACCCAAACTCGCCACCCCTTGCGAGCGCATGAGATTTTTCCAGCCGTGTTTACGCGCAGTCGAGTCGTGGAGGCAGAACATCAGCCAGCCGACGCCGACGAACGATAGCCAAAATCCCGAACTCAACACGCAAAGCGGATCGACGACCAACAGCACAATCACTGCCAGCGCGAGCGCATGCACCGGCGCGCGGGCGCGTCGCGAAAGATTGGCGATGAGCAAAGCGCCGATCATGATCAGGGCGCGTCGCGTCGGCAACCCGAAGCCCGCGACGATCGCGTACGCGATGGCGAATAAAAGACTTGCCGATGCTTCGAGCAATGGCGCGGGCCAACGCAGCGTCAATCGTGGCGCGATCTTCCAGAACAATCGCATCAGTCCCACACCGAAGCTCGCGAACAGCGCGATGTGCAATCCCGATATCGCAATCAAATGCGGAATGCCGGTGGCGCGTGCGATCGACCATTCGTCTTCGCTCATGGCACGCTGGTCGCCGAACGCGAGTGCACGAAGGAGATCTGCGCTCGTGCCGTCGCCGAGTGCGGCAACGATCGTATCGCCGATGCGTGCGCGAAAACCGTCGACACAGAATGCGTCGCGACTCAACGATTTATCGTCGTCCGACTCGCGCACCGAACCCACCGCGACGATGCCGCGTTCGAGGGCATAGCGTTCCGCGTCGAAACCGCCGGGATTGATCGTGCCGCGCGGGCGTTTGAGTCGAACGCGCAAGCGCCAATGTTCGCAGGCGTGGATTTCACGGTCGGTGTCGTACCAACCGAGGCGAATGAGGCCATGAAAAGGAATCGGCTCGCCGTCGTGTATCGCGTTGTCGACGACGAATTCGAAATGCGTGCCATCGTCCAGCACGCGCGGCAAATCGTGGACGGCGCCGACGACGATCAAATCCTCGTTCTCCAATGCGCGCGGCAAGCGCTCGGACAGTGCGATGTCGGCGCGGAACGCCGTCCACGCGATTCCGATGATGACGAGCGTTACCAAACGGATACGCGGGATTAGCGTGCACATCGCGATGCCGACAGCGAGCAGCACGATGTCGATTGAACGCGACGGCAACGATGAAAACGTCTGCACGATCAGCGCACCAGCGAGCAGCGCCGCAGCAGGCATCGGACGCAACAACGAAAAACCGGCGCGCAACCGTCTGCGCGAGACGATGCTCGAATCCCCTTCCCCGATAGCGATCACGCGGCGATCAGGTCGAGTTGTTCGTCAGATCGCGCAGTTCACCATCGTGAAGTTCGAGGACGCGATCCATGCGTTGGGCCAATCGCACATCGTGCGTGACGAGCACGAGACTCGTTCCGATTTCGCGATTGAGTTCTAACATCAGCGCGTACACATGCGCCGCATTTTTTTCGTCGAGATTGCCGGTGGGCTCGTCGGCGAGCACGCACGCGGGGCGCGTGACGAGCGCGCGTGCGACGGCGCAACGCTGGCGTTCGCCGCCGGACAGTTCGCCGGGTTTGTGTTCGAGCCGTTTGCCGAGTCCGACGCGTTCGAGCAAATCCGCGGCCGCGCGCTGCGCATCGGCGATAGCCGCGCCGCGAATCAACAGCGGCATCGCAACGTTTTCCAGTGCGGTGAATTCCGGCAGCAGATGATGGAATTGATAGACGAAACCCAACGATTGATTGCGCACGTTGCCGCGTTCGCGATCCGAGAGCTTCGACAGTGTTTTGCCGGCGACCTGAACTTCGCCGGCGCTCGGGGTATCGAGTCCGCCGAGAATATGCAGCAACGTACTTTTGCCGGTTCCCGATGCGCCGATGATCGCCATCGTCTTGCCGTGTTCGAGCGCGAACGTCACGTTGCGCAATACGTCGGTTCGCAGATTGCCTTCGCTGTACGTCTTCGCGACGCCGATCGCGTTGAGCACCACGCTCATATCCCCACCCCATCGGAAAACCAAACCATCGACAGGTCGTCCAGATACGTTCCGTCGTCAAGCTTGATACGGCGCCGTGACGTGAACTCGTGTGCAAAACCGCACTTTGTATACAAATTGATTGCGGCCTGATTGGTTGCGCGAACACGTAACTCGATGCGCTCGATGCCGTTCTTCTTCGTGGCGGCCAACAGAGCGCGCAACATATTCGTGCCGATGCCCTGCCCCGCGTACGGCGCATGCACGACGAGATTGAGATATCGCACGTGCGCGAGGCGTCGTTGTGACGACGGCACTTCGAGAAACGCGTGGCCCACGATGACGCCGTCGTGTTCGGCGACGAGATACGTGTCGGTACCGGCTTTTTCGCGAATCTTCGCGGCAAAATTTGTCTCGATCAATTCTTCGGGGAGCGAAACCAGTCGCCCCGGCGTGCGCGCAATCTCGCGCTCGGCCGCGCAGAGCAGCGGCGCGTCGGATTCACGCGCGGGTCTGATCGATACTCGGGAAGCGACCGCGACATCATTCATAACGCAGTGCCTCGGCCGGTGCCGTTTTCGAGGCGCGGCGCGCCGGATACAACGTCGCGAACAGGCAAAAAATAAATGCGATCAGCGCGATCCACATCACATCGTTCCAGTGCATATCGGACGGCACTTCGCTGATGTAATAGACATCGGCGGGAAGGAATTCGACGTGGAACGTGTGCTCGATCCACTTCACGAGCGCGGGAAGATTGATCGAAAGCAAAACACCGCCGACGCAGCCGAGCAAAATGCCGAACGCACCGACGATGATGCCCTGAACCATGAAGACGCCCATGATGCTGCGCGGCGAAATGCCGAGTGTGCGCAGGATGGCGATGTCCGCCTGTTTGTCGGTGACGAGCATGACGAGCGACGAAACGAGATTGAACGCGGCCACGGCGATGATGAGTGAAAGGATAATGAACATCACCTTCTTTTCCATCGCCACGGCGCTGAAGAAATTGGCGTGCTCGTCGCGCCAATCCTGCACGCGATAATATTGCCCCAGTTCTTGCGCAAGCTGACGGCCGACTTGCCAGGCGATGAACATGTCGTCGAGCTTCAGCCGGATGCCGGTCGGTCCGTCCTGCTGATACAGACGCTGCGCATCTTGCATGTCGATGATGGCGAGGCCGTCGTCGTATTCCTGAAATCCCGCGGAAAAAATTCCGACCACATCGAAACGCTTCGCGCGCGGCACGGCGCCGACGGGTGTGACGCTGATGTCGTCGGTGAACGCCGTGACTTTATCGCCGACGTCGACACCCAATTTCATCGCCAACTCGCTGCCGAGAATGATGCCGAACGATCCTGGCTTCAGAGCGTCGAGCTTGCCGCGAATCATTTTCTTGTCGAGATCGGAGACGGTCGGTTCGAGTTTGGTGTCGATGCCATGGATGATCGCCGGCGCATTGCGTTCACCGCGCAGTAGCGCCTGCCCTTCGACATAAGGGGCGGCGCCGATCACGTGCGGATATTTTTTTGCGACATCAACGACGTGCTCCCAATCGTGGACCGGTTCGTTGACGCCCGAAATCGTCGCGTGCGCGACCATGCCGAGAATGCGGTTGGTCAGTTCTTTCTCGAATCCGTTCATCACGGAGATGACGACAATGAGCGCCATCACGCCCACCGCCAGACCGAGCATCGAGATCATCGAGATGAACGAGATGAAATGATTGCGTCGTTTTGCGCGGGTGTAGCGCAGACCGATGAACAACTCGAGCGGGCGAAACATCGGAGGAAAAATCCATTTCTAGAGCGAAGCGCGGCAGCGAAAACGGCTGCGGCGAAGTGCATCGCGGCGCGCGCAGATTGCCCGATGAATCAATCGACTGCAAGCGATTCTTCCAACCGCGTACAGGTAACTGAACAATTAGTAAACTGATCAGTCTTGCAATGGAACGAATTGTCTCCATCTGTCATCCGACGACAGGATCGAGTGCAAACAATCGCTTCGGTTGGAATCTGTTGTTCTCTCTTTTCTCATCAGTTTGTTGGAGTACGAAAATGAAAAATACAGTTCTTGCTATCGCCCTCGCAGCCTCAGCTCTTGCGTTACCGGCCATCAGTTTTGCCGACGGTACCTCGAATGGCGGATTCTTCGTCAACGGCAACGTGGGTCAATCCAATCTCAGCAAAGGCGCTTACGACGACAGCGACACCGGCTATGGTGCGAACGTCGGCTATCGCTGGGCGTTCAGCCCGAATGTCGCCATCGGTGTGGAAGGCGGCTACACGAAGCTCGGTTCGTTCGATCCCAAATCGTCGTTCGATGTTCCCGGTGTCGGGCGCGCCGACGTGAAAGGCTGGAACCTTGGCTTGAACGGCCACTTCAATCTTTCGCCCAATTGGTATGTGAGCGCGCGCGGCGGTTACTTCCGTGGCGACGTGCAGGGCAGCTATTTCGTGAGCCCATCGACGGCGGCAGTTTACGTTGACGACACCAGCAATAAATATTACGCCGGTGCGGGGTTCGGCTATGACTTCAACACCAACTTCAGCGTTGGCTTGAATTACGACTACTACAAGACGGATGTGGGTGGATTGAAACTCGATCCGAACCTCGTGTCGGTCAGCGCCGAATATCGCTTCTGAGTGTTTGCTTTGAACT
>CAZZWP010000092.1:0-9915 GCA_964657965.1 uncultured Rudaea sp.
ACGCACGCTGCTGTCGCGTATGCGTTCGCAGTGCGTCGATTTCGACATCGTCGAGGCGCTCTGCGACTAGGTTCTTGTATATCTCTCGTCGTGATTCGACCGCGTGTGCAAGTCGCAGATAATCGCGATGTTCGGTGATCCGCGGATCGATCTGGCCGAGCGCATTGTGACGGTAGCTCGACCATCGATAAGCGGATGGGTCGTCGACGATCCGCGCTCGGACCGGATTCAATTCGATGTAGCGATAGCAGGCGAGAGCGTAGCGCGCGTTTCCGACCAGCGCGGCTTTGAAACGGCCTTCCCAAAGTGTCCCCGTCCGGCGATATCTGGCGTTGAAGCAAGCCACGTAACGCCGGCCGAGCGCCTGCATCATGCGCGACGCGGCGCCGGACTCGATCGGCGTCACGAGCAGATGCACATGATTGGTCATCAGGACGTAGGCGTGCAGCGCGCAACCGTGCTTTCGGGACGCCTCGGCGAGTTCCTGAAGGTAGTTGCCGTAATCGGAATCCGATGCGAAACAAGGTTGCCTGTCGACACCGCGTTGAACGATGTGCAGCGCGATGCCGGGCAAGTCGAGGCGAGGTTGGCGGGCCATGAAACCGGGTCGAGATGGGCGTGGTATCTTCTCGCGCGATGATTGATGGCGATGTAGTCAATCGCAGCGAGTCGATGTGCGAAATCGTCGCTGTCGAGGCGGTGTAAATGAACCTGACCCCTTTAGAAAACGAGCATGGCAACCGGCAAAACTCCACCGTGGAAAAAAAAGAATCCGGTCAAACGCGCCGCGAGAACGAAACTGACGTCTGCGCAAATAGAGGAGGCCAAGGCTCGCGCCGATGCCGCCGGTCGGCGTTATCCCAATCTGATCGACAACATGGCCGTGGCCAAACAAGCGAAGAAAACTGCCCAACATAAAAAAACGCAGAGCTAACTTTAGACATCGATTGGCATAAATTGTATTCTCGAGAAAAAGAGAAAATCAGGATGCGCATCGCTCATTTTATCTATGTGATTTTTTTAACGTTGACGATGGCCGCGCCGGCATTGGGCAAGCCGACGATAACGAGTGTGAGCGATGCTCGCGCGTCAGTTGTCACCTCGTCTGCAACCGCTGCCGATGCGTTGCAATTGCGCGTCGATGTCGCGGCAACGACACTTTTGCTGAATCTGCAGATCAATCAGCCGTTGACGCGGCAGGCGACGCCGTTCGTGGCCGACATAGCAAACGGCAACCATCGCGTGTACGCCGGCAGCATCGATAAAAATCCGCAGAGTTGGGTGCGCATCACGCTCATCGATGGCTACTGGGTCGGCGTGATCTGGGACGGCGCCAACCTGTGGTTGCTGGATCCGGCGACGCAGCATCTCGCGCTTGCCCGCGCCAATGGCGTACCCGATAACGGCACCGTGGTTTTCTCCGCAAATGATTTGCAGATGCCGGGAGGTTTCGACGATCACGGTGTTCCGGTGCCAATGCCCGCGATGCCCGCGCGAAGCACACGTGGCGTGGCGATAAACACGGTGCAAACATCGACACAAATGTATCTGGCGATGACTTTAGTGCTCGATACGGAATTCCAATCCGCGTACGGAAGTTCGGCCGCGTCGCAAGCGATTGCGATACTGAATGTCGTGCAAGGGTTTTACGCTGCGCAAGCGGGCGTCGATGTATACCTTTACAGTTTGAAACAGCTCGCGGCGGACGGCACGCTCACCGGTACGGATCCGAATAGTCTGCTCACGGCCTTCGGCACGTTGATGTCCAGTGGCGCGCTCCCATTCGCCGGCGACGCGCATCTTATGAGCGGCAAGGATTTCGACGGCAGCACGGTGGGGCTCGGTTACATCGGTTCACTTTGCTCGAGCAATTATTCGCTCGCGGTCGTGCAGACCACATTCAGTGCGGCGGGAAGCGGTGTGGTGATGGCGCATGAGCTCGGCCACAATTTCGGAGCTGAGCACGATGGCGATGGGAACAGTTGTCCGAGTTCGGGCTTTATCATGCAAGCGTCTGTCAATTTGTCGAATTTGCCGACATCGTTCTCGAGCTGCAGCCTGACGTACTTCAGCGATTACATCACGCAAAACTCACCGACGTGCATTGACTCGGCGACACCGGACGTTATTTTCGCGAATGGTTTTAATTGACACGTATGAGTGGGCGACAAGCCAAAACAAAATAACACCATCGCAGGCGTTATTCGGTCAATGCTCTTGCTGCTGCACCAACTGTTTTACACGTTCGTTGTTTTCCAACGCCTGAATTTTGGGATTGCCAAGTAGGCTCGTGTAATCGCCGTCCTGAATCGCTTTCATAATGGCCGGATCGCTCAGAATTGCTTGGATTTGTGGGTCGGACTGCAGGCTCATGATCGATTGCACGGTCGCCGGATCCTGCGCCAGACTCGACTGCATTTGCTGAACGTCGTGCGCCATGCCGGCGTCATGCGGTGGCGACTTGTCCGATGAAGCCGCGGCACTCGGAGCATTTGAAACGTCGCCGCTGTAAACGATCCGCACGATGTTCGACTGCGCGACATGCAAGGTACCGATGGTTGGCGAGACTATCGTGTACACGCCTTTTTCGAGGCTCTGAATTTCACCCGTGATACGGCTGCCGTCGTTGAGTTCGATCGTCGGCGATGCCATTACGCCAGCAGCCACGCCAAGCAGTGAGGCAGCGAAGCAGGTTCGAATCATCATGTGCATAGCGGCCCCTTTCAGGCATCGGGTCACGATGCATCCTACTCCACGGAAAAAGAAAAAGGGGTCAGGTTCACTATGCGGGTGATCACCTGACCCGCTCAGTTCAGCGCTTTGGATTCAACGTGACGAGAAGTTCGTCCAGCTGGTCGAACGACTCGGACAATCCGTCCGCGGCGCCGGCGTTCGCTTCGAATGCTTCCTTCGACGGATAACGTTCGCTCATGACGAGCAGTGTCTTGCCATCGTTTTCCTCGAACGTCAGTGTGGTGACGGAGCCGTCCGGACTTTCTTCGTTCGTCCAGACCAAGCGCGAGGGCGGCACCACCTCGAGATACTTGCCGTGGAACGCCATCGATCCCGATTCGCCATGGCGGAACACCAGACGGTACGCGCCGCCGACGCGAACATCCTGATCGCACGAGAGCAGCTCCATGCCATACGATTTCGGTACCCACCACCGTTTGAACAGCGCGGGCGTTGTCCACGCCTCGAATACGATGCGCGCCGGCGCGTCGAAGGTTCGCGTGACGACGACTTCGCGATCGGACTTGCGTTCCACCCGCGTGCGGCCTTTGGTGGATGTAACGTCACTTTCTTTTTTGGCGTCCATCAACTTTCTCCTTTTGTTTTAATTCTTCGACGACTTTGTCCAGTTCGTCGAAGCGTGCATCCCAAAGCTGTCGGTACTTCTCGATCCATGCCGTCTCTTCTTCCAGGCGGCGCAGGCCCAGTTTGCAGGTTCGGACGCGCCCGACTTTCCGCGTCACGACCAACCCGGCCTGCTCCAGCACGCCGACATGTTTCTTCATGCCGGTGAGCGTCATGCGGAACTTGTCGGCGAGTTCGGTGATTGACGCGTCCGCGCGCCCGAGCTGCTCGAGAACGCCACGTCGCGTTGCATCCGAAAGGGCTGCGAATGAGATATCGAAACGGGCTTGCGCATACTGAACCATATGGTTCAGTGTAACGCGGGAATCGATGATATGCAAGCGGAGGGCGCGCGCGTTGGGTTGGGAAGCGCGGGTCGAGTACACTTTCTGCCTCGCCTGAGAGAATCGCTTCGGTGTCTGACCTTCCGCTCGCCATCCTTGAAATGGGCCTGCCAGTGGCGGCGTTGAGCTGGCTGCTGTTCTATCGCCTGTATAGCCGCGGCGATCTCGCGCGCGATGCGGACCATAAAGCGATCGACGCGAGTCTTAAGGAAATGCGGAAAACTCAAAAAGAATCCGAAGAGAAATCGGACAGCATGTTGCACACAAAATGGATGAAGTTCGGTGGAGGTTTCTACGGAGTTGCGGCGGCATGGACACTCATCTACATTGAAGCTAGCGGCATCGTCGGTGTCATCCTTCATCCTTCCGTGATCAAGGAAACGTTCGAGAAAGGAGTGGGCGGCATCATTGCCAACCAGATAACCGGCCAAGTCACGACGTTCGTCGACGCGGTGACTTGGTTCTCCTGGTGGCCCGGTAAAGGGCACGGTCCCATTGTCTGGTTCATCGTTGCGTATGCAGCCTATATTCTGGGCATGAATCTCGCTCGGTACGAAACCGGGTTCGGCAGCCGCGTTGTCGAACTCGATTCGCGTGCGCGATGGCGTTCGTTTGTCCCGTTTCAGAAGAAACGCGCCGAAATGTCTGACGGAGAAGGTGAGGATCGGACGGGTCCCCCGTCGGAACGCGATCGATAGTTGTTCGCTATTTGAGCGTCCGACGTTTTACTTCTAGGGATTTCATTTACCGGTAGTCATCCGAGATGAACGCGGATAATACTGTGCCTGGCGTGAAAGACAACGTGAGATTATTTCTTTCCTATGGAATGACCGCATGGATTTCGCCGGCGTCCATGCAAACCAATTACGCCACCTATGCCGCGGGCGTGCCAGCGCCGCCGAAGCGAAAAGTCGATTACCAGGCGCGGGCAAGGGTTTGCCGTTCTTCATCGTCGGTGCCGCGATCACCGCGTATTCGATTTCCGTCTGGCGATCGGACACCGCCTACAACGCAACCGCATTGCGGGCGAACGGTATTATTGTCGATGTCATCAACACGCTGACGCGTGAAAACAACGACGTCACCGCCGCGGTTATCGAATTCAATGACGCCGACGGCAAGAAGATTCGCCTAAAGACGCCGAAAATTCGCGGCACGCAGTGGTATCACGTCAACGCGCACGTGACGATGCTCTACCAGCCCGGTCATCCAGAGGATGCGCGCGTCGAAAACGCGGGCAATAGCGACGCATTTCCCTACGTCGTCGGCGTATTCGGGTTGATCGCGCTGTCGATCGGACTTGCCGTGATGTTTACTCCGATGTTCGATACCGTCATCGACGAGAAGAATCACCACGAAAACGAAAATGGATTCGCCGCGATGGATCGCGCCGCGCGTCAGCACAGTGACAGCGCATGAAATGTGTATGAAGTTCGACGCCGATGTCGATTATTTGTTCCGCGAAAGGCAGCTGCGATAACGTGCTTCCACGCGGTCCGCATACCACTGTGTGGTCAGCTTTCGCGTAATCTTCGGGCTGTTCAGATCGATCTGCGGAATCGTCGCGCGTGGCAACGCGGCCTGATGCTTTTTCTCTGCTAGCGCGTAAACGCGTTCGTACAGCGGCGTCTTTTCGAAATCCAGGTTTTCGCCACGTTCGAGCGCGCTGTGGATTTGCGAATCGCTGAGATCGATCTCGCGACGCAACGAACGAATCGCGGTTTCGGTTTTGCCGACATCGCCGTCGTAGTTGATCAGATCGCCGTCGAGTGCAAGGGGTTGGCCGGTGACGATCGATACGGCATTCTGAAACGCCGCATTGCGGCTGGCGTAAAAACCGGCGTTGAAATCGGCGAAGCGATAAATCATCTGGTCATACGACACCGGATAGCCGAGCAAGTGGGCAATTCCGAAATACACGCCGCCGCGCAGTGTGAACACTTCACGCCGCAGTGGTTCGTGTGGAAGCAGCGGATACGGGTAGGGGTGATCGTGCGCGTACTGTTCGGCGAAGGCGACGCTCACCTGCATCGGTCCTCCGGTCTTGACGGGATTGGCGTCGGCGAACAGCTGCTGGCCGAGCGGTACGCGATCGATCAGGTCTTCGTAGATTTCGCTCAGTTCGCGCTCGGTGCGCGCGGCAGCGATGCGCGCGGCGTAGGTTTTGCCGTTTGTCGAGGATAGGTCGAGCGCGGCGCGCACCATCAATTGTGGGACGTGATGCGCCGCCGCGCGACGATCGATCTCGGCGATCGCGATTTTGCCGAGTCCCGCGACCGTCGGATCGACGGCGAATCCGGATTCCTGTTCGGCTACGGCTAACGTCGCGCAAAGGTGCGGTGTGGTCGGGTCGATCTGCAAAGCGAAGAATGCATCGGTGATCGCCGCGATCCATTCATCGCGATGTTCCGCTCGGGCGGGAAGTAAATGCGACAACTGCGTGCGAACCTGGTCCGGATCGCGCGAAAGCCGCTTTGGAGGCGTGGCGCAGCCAGCGAGAAGCACGCACGAGATGACGACAAATTTATATATCCGTAGCATGCTGCTCACGTGCAGTGTATGTGGGCGAGCATAACATCGTGTCGCTTGAGCGTCGGATCACGCAACTCATCGAAGGGCTTGGCAATGACTATTACTATCACCGCTTTCGAACGATCGCCCGATGGCGGCAAGGGATTAGCGCGCGATACCCGCGTCCGCTGGGCGCTTGAAGAAGTGAGCCAGCCTTACGACGTTCGGCTCGTTTCGTTCGTCGCGATGAAGGAACCTGCGCATTTGGCACGTCATCCGTTCGGCCAAATCCCGACGTATGAGGAAGACGATCTTGTCTTGTTCGAGACCGGCGCGATCGTGTTTCATATCGCACAGCGCTACGCGGGATTATTGCCGAACGACGCGAACGCGCGGGCGCGCGCAATCGCGTGGATGTTCGCGGCTCTCAGCACCATGGAGCCGCCGATACTTGATCTTACGAATGCCAAGTTTCTGGAGCGCGATAAGCCATGGAGTACGGAGCGTGTGCCGATCGTGATGGATCGCATCCGTGATCGGTTGAAACAACTGTCGGCTCGACTGGGCAATGCGGACTGGCTCGACGGTGCGTTCAGCGCGGGCGACTTGATGATGGCGTCCGTGCTGCTGAGATTGAGGGCATCGGGCATTCTCGACGAATATTCGAATCTGGCTGCGTATGTCGCGCGTGCCGAAACGAGGCCTGCGTATCAGCGTGCGTTCGCCGCTCAACTTGCCGTCAACACGAGAGCGTAAACGCCGACGTCGAGGTATGCGAAATGCGCGTATTTGTACTGAGAGCACGCTCGGCGCCGACCGACAGTAACGATCTTCTCGCTGCTGTCGGAAAAGAAGCACACACCGAAATTCTCGCTCACACCCTGATGAACGCGATCTTCGTCGCGCAATCGCATCGTCCCGATGTGCTCGTCTATCTCGTTCTCGAGAGCAGCAAAGACTATTCGCGAACGATCATTTTCAATTCCAACGACATGCGCGACATCGGCGGTTTTCACGAACAGGCGTTGCTCGCCAAAATTGCCAGAGCACTGGATGCATCGCGTGGGATGGGCAAGGAAGAACGTCGCGTCGTCGAGTCGGGTATCTCGGTGCGTACGATCAGTTTCGAGAAACTCGTTCAAGAATTGGCGCGTGATCATCAGCTGTTCGTGATGGAAAAAAAGGGTGCGCCCATTCGCGGCAAAGCGATCGGTGGGAACCCTTGTTTTATTCTTACCGATCACATGCCGATGCCGAAGAATAGCTTCAGCACGCTCGAACGCTTAGGTGCGGAAGAAATTAGTCTTGGGTCGAAAATGCTGTTTGCATCGCAGTGCGTACTTCTCATACACCACGAGCTGGATACTGGGGAGACTTCGGATATACGGCCGAGATTAGAAGTTAGGCCCCAAAACACCGATCGGTAAAAAAACAGCAGGTTAATTTTTCTTTAGCGAACGAACCAATAAACTTTGATTTCAACACGCGTCCTATCCGTTCGCGACATCCTTATGGAGATGCCTTATGTCGACGCCCGCAAAGAATACGATCTGCCTCTGGTACAACGGAGACGCCGAAGAAGCCGCGCGGTTTTACGCTAAGACCTTTCCGGATTCTTCCGTCGAAGCGGTACATCGAGCGCCCGGAGATTTTCCGACAGGCAAGAAGGGCGATGCGCTGACGGTCGAATTTACCGTGCTCGGCGTCGCCTGCCTCGGGCTCAACGGTGGGCCGATGTTCAAACATAGCGAAGCGTTTTCGTTTCAGGTCGCAACCGTCGATCAGGCGGAAACGGATCGCTACTGGAATGCGATCGTCGGAAATGGCGGTCGTGAAAGCGACTGTGGTTGGTGCAAAGACAAATGGGGATTGTCGTGGCAGATCACACCAATCGCGCTGACCAAAGCAATCACCAATCCCGATCCCGCCGCGGCCAAACGCGCGTTCGACGCGATGATGCGGATGAGAAAAATCGACGTCGCTGTCATCGAGGCGGCGGTTCGCGGCTGACTGGTTTACGACGCGATCGGCGAGCGCCGATCACGCCTGGATCATCTTCCATCCGTTGCCTGATGGATCGCGGAAGCTAGCATCCACCCTTCCGTAGCGCTCGGTAGGCTCCTGCGTGAACTCCACGCCGCGTGCGAGCATCGCGTCGTACGCGGCGCGGCAGTCGTCAACGACGAGGACGAGCGGCGGCATGCCGCCTTTCGCCACAATCTCGCGCAGCACCTGCACACTGGCCGCGTCGAGCGTGGGTTGTTCGGGCGCGAAAAGTCCAAGCTGGAACGAGGGCTGTTGCGGATGCTGCACCGTCAGCCAGCGATAGTTGCCATTGCGCGCATCGGTATGAATTCGGAATCCCAGCTTGTCGACATAAAATTCGACAGCTTCATCCTGATCACGAACATACACGCCCACTACTTCGATACCTTGACTCATGACGTCTCCTTTTTATTGGACGCATCATTTATATCGTTCGCGTCTCGCCGCCGCTTCTCCGAAACTGCGATCGTGAGATCGGGACGCTGCGCGGCGCTGACGAAGCAGGCCGGTACGCGTTCGAGTTCATGCAGCGTGGCTTTCTGCTGCGCGCGCAAATCGCCTGGACTTCCGCCGGTAATGTCGCGAAACGTTCGGCCGAATGTGCCCAGGCTTTTCCAGCCGGTCTGAAACGCGATGTCGGTTATGGGCATATCGCTATCGCGCAACATGGCCACAGCGCGCTCGATACGGCGTGTGAGCAGATATCGATGAGGCGGCAGGCCGAATGCGTCTTTGAACGAACGCGCAAAATGCGCTTCGGAAACGTGACTGACGCGCGCCAATCGACGCACGGGCCAATCTTCGTGCGACGCGGCATCGATGCGATCTTTCGCACGCAGTAGACGGCGAAGAAGTTCGGGATCTTGGCGCGCCGACGTGGGTGTCGGCGAAAAAGTTTTGCCGGCCATGCAATTCTTGAACGATGATCAGAGGTGCGACATGACGATACCGTCAGTATCGCACTCTGATCGCAGTGCACGGCAATACGTTTAATCGCGCTTTCAATCAGGAGGGATTATTTATCCTTTGTCAAAAGGTTTCCCGTCAGCACGAATGAGCAGGTCGCGCTATCCGCGGACAAACCGAAATTGAGCGTCGATCCCGCGTCGGCGTAGATCAAGACTTGCTGCGCGCTCGTGAATTCGGTCGAGTTGGGGAAACTCTGCGCCGCCGCGAAGGGGAGTCGGAAGATGCCCGCGTTGCCATTGAAGAGTGCGGTGAACTGCGCCGCACCGACGCTTTGCACACCCGGCGCCGCTTCGCAATCGAGACTGACGAACTTGATGACGGCGGTTTGCGCGGCTTTGCCGTTTTCGGTCGTCGTCGGTAGCGTGACCGTGAATGGGCTCTGCGTATTGAACGGCGACTGGAGCATGAACGGATGATCCGCAGCGATAGCGAAGGCGGGAATCAAACCGATAGACGCTGCGAGAACCGAAGCGCGAATCCATGTGGTGCATGATTTCATATCTATATTCTCCGTGTGAAAAACTGCGCGACAATTTTAGAGCGGAGAATCTAAAATCAATGTGATGCGTGACAACGATGCAGCGGTCAGAGTCGACACGGCGCGTGCGCATTCGTCGTTAAATCCGCTGCACGCATTGATTACATCGTTTTACCGATCGATTCGGTTGCAAATCGAACCCACGCGTCG
>CAZZWP010000092.1:9925-12309 GCA_964657965.1 uncultured Rudaea sp.
CGCGCGCAAAATCTTATTAGGTAAAGAACGCACGTCGCGCCGATTGGAAGGAGAAAAAAAATGATGGCAATCTTCGCGGTAGCCGCTTTGGGCTTAACTCCGTTCTATCAACCGACGCCGCCGACGCACACCGGCAACCATGCGCCGCACGTGACGCATCATCATGTCGACCATCATCGACGCGATTATGGTGGCGGATACATCGGCAATTATTACGAGCCGGATACGTCCGATTACGATGCGGCAGACGACGATGCGCCAACCACGCGGCCAGTTGTGATGTACGCGCCCACGCCGGCCAAGGCCCCAGTCGACGAGAAATTTACTTTTCCGAGTTACACTGAAATCGTCGTCAAAGGCACGCCGGTCGGCAACGGTTGCACGTATAAAAGCGTCATGTCGGATGACGACATCACTGCGTGCAAACGCGCTGCGCGCAATGAATTGAATCAGGCGAGATAATCAAGGTCTGCCTCATTGTAATAACGTGAAACAGCGCTGGAAGCGGGTGCATGACGTATGAACCCTTCTGAAAATATCGACAAACTGATCGCCGGAATCCCGGACTGGCGGGGCACAACCTTAGCCGCCGCTCGGAAGGCGATTCTCTCCGCCGATCGCGACATCATCGAAGAATGGAAATGGATGGGAAGTCCGGTGTGGTCGTGCGATGGAATCATCGTTGTCGGCAACGCGCACAAAGACAAAGTGAAATTGACTTTCGCTCACGGCGCCAGTCTCGCCGATCCTGACAAACTCTTTAACGCCGGCTTTGGCGGCAAAGTGTGGCGCGCGATCGATTTTCTCGAGGGTGACAAAGTGAAATCGCCGGCGCTGAAAAATCTCATCCGCGCCGCTATCGCTTTCAATCACGAGAAAAAGAAAAAGAAAGCAACAGCAGGTAAGAAAACTGCGGCATTAAAACGTAAATAGCATTTATGGGACTAACATCGTGGGTCGTTACTCGCCCGTGACCGATGTGTCCTTGTGCTCAAATGACAGCGTAACGACTTTTTCGCCGGCGGGCCGTGTTCGATGCAGCACGTTCTGAGGGACGCGAACGAATTCGCCGACGCCGACCGTCATCGATCGATCCTCGAAATCGACGATCAGATTTCCTTCCAGCGGCATGAGAACCTCGTCCGAATTGGAATGCCGATGCCAGTGGAAATCCCGGCGCATCACGCTGATCCGGACGACATGATCGTTGACGTTGGCGAGAACCCAATTTTTCCAATCACCAGAAGAGGACAAGGCCTCACGTCGCAAATCTACTTTTGTGATCGTCGTCATCGAAAATGCCTTTCTCGTTCGTGCCTTGACGTTACTACCGCGCCGAACTTGGAAGAAGCGATATCCGTTGACGCGACGTGTGAATAAAATTCAACGATGCGTCGAATCAAATGGCCTGCGAGAGCACCGGTTCGCAGTCCGCATCCAGTTTCAATGTTGCAATTTCATCGGCGCGCGTCACGCCGCGAGTGAGGATCGCCAGCGGAACGCCGCGGTCGCGTGCCATGCGCGCAAAACGAAATCCGGAATAGACCATCAACGATGAGCCGACGACGAGCATACCGTCAGCATTTTCGAGTGCGGCCTGCGCAGCGATGACGCGTTCGCGCGGCACATTTTCGCCGAAGAAAACAACATCGGGTTTGAGCATGCCGTCGCAGCGTTCGCATGTGGGCGCATGGAAATCATCGAATGTCGCCCGATCGAGATCGGCGTCGCCGTCGGGAGCAGTCGTCGCCGTGACGTTCGCCCATTCGGGATTGGCTTCAATCAAACGTTGTTGCATTTCCGCGCGTCCGACGCGTGCGCCGCAGCTCACGCATATCACCTGGTCGATACGGCCGTGCAAATCGATGATTGCGCGCTGTCCTGCCCGCGAGTGCAAACCATCGACGTTTTGCGTAACGAGTAGCTCGATGCGTCCGCGTTTCTCGAGTTCGACCAGCGCCCGATGCGCGCGATTCGGCTGTGCGCCCGCCACGATCGGCCAGCCGACAACGCTGCGCGCCCAGTACCGAGCGCGCATCGCGGGATCGCGCATGAATTGCTGATACGTGATCGGCGCGCTGCGCTTCCATGATCCGTCGCGTCCGCGGTAATCGGGAATGCCGGATCCTGTGCTGATTCCGGCACCGGTTAAAACAAGTAGGCGGTGATAAGCGCTCAGCCAATCGCTAAGCGCCATTGCCTCGTTCTGAAAATTCACGGCGAGCACGGCGAGCGCACCCCGTCGTGCCGCGCAACGCAGCGTGCGCGGCTGCCATCGTCGTTCAAGAAATTACTGCTTCTTGAGCGCCTTCACCGCGGTCAGCATTTCCTGGACATGTTTGTCAGGGCTGAGCGCCGAATACGCTGCGGCGATTGATCCCGAT
>CAZZWP010000093.1:0-11998 GCA_964657965.1 uncultured Rudaea sp.
CACCTTGTTCTTCACGTAGGGTGTGTTCGCCGCCGCGACATGCCTGTCGCGGCGGCGAACGGCGCACATCCTGTGCGCCCTCCGCGATATGGTCGACTTGGGGTAAAGCAACGAGCAAAAAAAACCGCCGCGGTTAGACGGCGGTGTTTATTGTGCAGCGAGTTGCTTTTTAGCGCTGCATGAATTCCAAATGGTCACGGCGGACGAACACGCGATCGCCGGGGTGGAATCCAGGATTCTCGCCTTGGGTAACAGTGGCCCAACGTCCGTCGTCGAGTTCAACGCGGAAGCGCCACGCATAACCCGACGCCGCGCGCGCATTGCCTTCTTCGACGTTGTTGCCGACGACGGCACCGCCAACAACGCCGGCTGCGGTCGCTGCCGCACGGCCGCCGCCGCGTCCGAACTGGTTGCCGATGACGCCGCCGATGATCGCGCCGAGAACGGCTCCGCCACCGGTGTTGCCTTGACGCAATTCGACCTGATCGATGTCACGCACGGTGCCGCAGTTGTGGCAATAACGGCCAGCCGGTGCGTCCGGTGCCTCGCTTCCTTCGTGATACACCACGCGCTGACGCGGTGGCGGCGCTACGCAACCTTCAATACTGAACAGCGCGAGTAGCAACAAGACAATAGTAAAACGTTTGGTAAACATGGTCAGATCCTCAGTGGTAAACCCGCGCACGTATAACGATCGAGTGCGCTATTGGTTGGCGTAAATCTTACGCAGACGACGTGAACCGTAGTGAAACTGCGCTATTGGGCATGTGAGCGCAGTCCGCTAGGATGCGTAAAAGTTCGTAACCGGAGGCGACATGACGAGTCAGGCCGATGATCGCGGCGATCACCGACCGCTGAGCGAGCGTATCCGTGAATTGGATCCGCAAGGCGCAGCCGATCGTTTGGAAAATCTTTCGGATACGGACATCGCGCGCACATTGTCTGAACTCGGGCCGGGCCACGCGATCGATATTCTGACCAAGTTTTCCGCGCAACGTCGCGCGCGCGTCGCGGCGGCAACAGGTTCCGGCGAAGGCGAACAGTGGCTCAAAGACTGGCATTTTCCCGAGGGCAGCGTCGGACGTCTGGTGGAAATCGCGCCGGCGATATTTTTGCCGAGTACACCGGTCGCGGTCGTGATCGAAGCCATGCGGGAGCGCGTCAAACATCAGCTCATCACCTACATCTTCGCGACGGATGCAGAGGGGAAACTCGTCGGCGTCGTGACGTTTCGCGAATTGTTGTACGCGCGAACGAATCAGACGATCGCCGATGTGATGGTGCGCAATCCGTTTTTCCTGCATCCGGAAACGACGCTCGTCGACGCCATGCGCGAAGTGGTCACGCGCCATTTTCCGGTTTATCCGGTATGCGATGACACAGATCATTTGATCGGACTGGTGCGCGGACAAGTCTTGTTCGAACAACAGGCATTCGAGATCAGTGCGCAAGCCGGCTCCTTGGTCGGTGTCGAGAAAGAAGAACGCACGTCCACGCCTTGGCAGCGCGCGCTGAAATTTCGGCATCCATGGCTGCAGCTGAATTTGCTGACGGCGTTCATCGCCGCGAGTGTCGTCGGATTGTTTCAAGATACCGTCAATCACATCGTTCTTCTCGCCGTTTTCATTCCGGTGCTATCCGGCCAATGCAGTAACACCGGATGTCAGGCGCTAGCCGTAACGCTGCGAGGCCTTACGCTCAACGAACTTCGCGCGGGTGCCGGAAAAAAATTGATGTTGAAAGAAGCGTGGTTGGGCGGTTTGAATGGCGTGCTCGTCGGCATTGTTGCAAGTGCGGCAATGTATGCGATGGCGCGCATTCAACACAACCCACAAGCGCCGCTGCTTGCCGTGATCACGCTTGCCGCGATGTCGTTGAGCAGTGTCGCCAGCGGCATCGCCGGCGCCGCCGTCCCGCTCGGGATGAAACGTATCGGCGCGGATCCGGCGATGGCATCGAGTATTTTTCTCACGACAGCGACCGACGTCGTCAGCATGTTTCTGTTTCTCGGCATGGCCACGTGGCTGATCTGACCGATGCTCGATTTGATCGACAGCCATTCGCATTTCGACGTCTCAGAATTCGACGCGGATCGCGACGCCGCGCTCGCACGCGCACGCAACGCGGGCGTGCGACGACAAATCCTTCCGGCAATTTCGATCGCCGGTTTCGAGAAATTGCGGGCCCTATGCGCGAAAGAAACCGGGCTTTATCCCGCGTACGGACTGCATCCGCTTTTTTTATCGGAACACAAACGTGAAGATCTCGACGAACTGGAAAAGTGGATTGAACGCGAACGT
The DNA here is from genome assembly GCA_964657965.1 of uncultured Rudaea sp. Lineage (GTDB taxonomy): Bacteria > Pseudomonadota > Gammaproteobacteria > Xanthomonadales > Rhodanobacteraceae > Rudaea. The sequence goes on from CAZZWP010000093.1 coordinate 2,301, forward strand.
CCCGTCGCTGTCGGCGAATGCGGATTGGATTTCTACGTTCCCGATCTCGATGAAACGATGCAGCGTGCATACCTCGACAAACAGCTCCAACTGGCGCGTGAATACGATCTGCCCGTGATTCTGCACGCGCGTCGAGCCTTCGACGACGTGGCCGCGGCGATTCGCCGCACGGGAAATCGTCGGGGCGTTGTCCACAGTTTTTCCGGAAGTCCCGAACAAGCACAGCAGTTCTGGAAACTTGGCTTCCACATCGGCATCGGCGGACCTGTCACCTACGAACGCGCGCACCGCTTGCGCAACATCGTCAAGACCATGCCGATCGAATTTCTCTTGCTCGAAACCGATTCGCCCGACCAACCGTTGTGCGGTCATCAAGGACAGCGCAACGAACCCGCGCGACTGGTCGATGTTTGCGAAACGGTCGCGGAATTACGCGGCGTGAACGCCGAAGAAATCGCCGACGCGACGACGCGGAATTGCGAGCAGCTCTTCGGCTTGCGTTAGCATTTCGCTTCCAGCAATCGATCGATGACGCGTGCCGCGGCCACCATGCCGAACGTCGCCGTCACGTGCATCGCTGCGCCGAGACCACCGCCGCAATCGAGTTTCAGTCCTGTTTCCGCGTCGGGCGCACGTGTCTTGCAAACGCTGCCGTCCGCTTGCGGATAATTGACATTCTCGCGCGAGAAAACCGCTTGCACGCCGAAGTACCGTTTGGGATTACGCGTCCATCCAAAATCGTCGCGCAACCTTCGGCGGACCAGTCCGAGCAAAATATCGTGTTCGGTACGCGTCAGGTCGCGCGCAGTAATGAGGGTCGGATCGGCGCGCCCGCCCGCCGAACCCGATACGACGATCGGAATTTTGCGGCGTTTACAAAATGCGATCATTTCCACTTTTATACGCAACGCGTCGCACGCATCGATGACCGCGTCGAAACCGCCATCCAATAGCTCGGCAAGATTTTTCAGCGTGACGAATTGAACGACAGAATGCACAACGATATTGGGATTGATCGCCAGCAGACGTTGCGCGATCACGGAAACCTTGGTGCGCCCGAACTCGCCTTCCATCGCGTGCGATTGCCGGTTCGTGTTCGACACGCACACATCGTCGGCGTCGATCAACGTAATCGTGCCGACGCCGGATCGCGCCAACGCTTCGGCCGACCACGAGCCAACACCGCCCAGCCCGACGATAGCCACGTGGCACGTCGCGAGCTTGGTTACGGTGCCGGCGCCGTACAGCCGATCGATGCCTGCAAAACGCGCGTCCACAGTTTTAGCCTCCGTATCCCGGCGTATACTTTAATCTGTTCGACCTTCGAGAATATCAGCGATGGCTGCGCCGACGGATCCTCGCATCACGATTCCGGATCAACCGACGGTACTCGACATAGAAAGTAACGGCAGCGACGAGAGCCAAACGCTCGCCGCAGGATTGCGCGTGGGACCGTATCGCATCACGCGCCTGCTCGGCGAAGGCGGCATGGGCGCGGTGTATCTCGCCGAACAGCTCGAGCCGATACAGCGTCCCGTCGCGCTGAAATTGATTCGCGGCCAGTTACATGGCGGGCTGGCCGAAGCTTATTTCATGGTCGAACGCCAGGCGCTGGCGCGCATGGATCATCCGGCGATCGCGAAAGTCTACGATGCCGGCACGACGCCGCAAGGTCATCCATTTTTCGCCATGGAATGGATCGATGGGCCGTCACTCGGCGCTTATCACGCGTCGCACGCGATGTCGCTGAACGAATTGCTCGAAGTGTTCATCCGCATCTGCATGGGTGTACAGCACGCGCATCAGCGCGGTGTTATCCATCGCGATTTGAAACCGAGCAACGTGTTGATTGCCGACGTCGACGGCAAACCGATGCCGAAGATCATCGATTTCGGCATCGCCATCGGCGCCAGCCGCACGACGGGCGGCGAATCCAACCTGATGCAAAGCGCCGGCACGCGTGGCTATATGAGTCCGGAGCAATTGCGCGGCAAGATCAACGAGATCGATGTTCGCAGCGATATCTACGCACTCGGCGTGATGTTGATGGAAATGTCGACAGCGACGATGGATCGCGCGATCGGTAATGGTATCGACAATCGCGGATTACACGCGGCGCTGCTCGCGTCGTTGGGACAGCGCTTCGAAGCATCGAGCGATGTCGTGCGTGGGATCTCGAAGATTCCGGAAGAACTTCGCTGGGCGCTGGCGCGTGCGACTGAACCGGAGCGTGCGCGACGTTACGAATCGGCGCAAGCATTCGCCGATGATTTGCGTCGTTTCCTGGATCGTTATCCGCTGCGCGCGGTGCCGTCGACGAAATCGTATCGTCTGCGTTGCTTCGCGGTTCGCAACCGGGGGCCCATTGTGGCAGCCGCTGTAGTCGCTATCGCGCTGATCGCCGGAACGAGCGCAGCGATTCTCGGCATGGTGCATGCGCGCGACGCGGCGATCCGCGCCAATCTCGAGGCAGAGAAAAGTCGCCAGACGTCGCGCTTCCTCGAAAACATTCTCGGCAGTGTGCGGCCGGAAGAAGCGCGCGAACTCGACAAGACGTTGATGCACAAAATTCTGGACAACGCAGGGAGCCAAGCGCAGAAACAACTCGCCGGCGAACCGGAAGTGCTCGCGCAGATCGAAGGAACGGTTGGCAACGCTTATTTTAGTTTGAGCGAATACAAAAGCGCCGTTGAACATACGCGTCGCGCGTTGGCGGTGTCGACGGAAAAACTCGGAGCCGATGCCCTGCCGACGTTGATCTTGCAACGGCAGTTGGCCGAAGAGCTCGAATATTCCGGCGGCGACAAGGAAGCGGCACAACTCTTCGAACAAAATATCGCTGCATTCACGCGCACGCGCGGCGTCGACGATAAAGAGACGTTGAAAGCGCGTTCGGATCAAATCGAGCTTCTCGATTACGACGGTAACTTTGTCGAAGCCGAGCGACTGATCGATGTGTTGGAGCCGGTGACTCAACGCGTGTTCGGCGCGGACAGCGATGAAGCGCTGAACATCGGTGTCGTCCACGCCGAAGGACTCACCTATCAAGGCAAATACGAACAGGCAGAACCGATTTACCAAGCCATGGTTCGCGAACACAAACGAGTTTACGGCGAGGAGCATACGAAAACACTCGATCTTTTGAACCGGTTCGCGATCATGTACATGGAATCCGGGCGTTTCGCGGAAGGCGAAAAAATCCTGCGCGGCATGTTGCCGATTTGCGAAAAGATTTACGGACCGGACCATGCGTTCACGGTGGAAATCGTCGGCAATCTCGGCGGTGCGTTGCGTCAGCAGGGCACGCCGGAAAAGATCGCCGAATCCGGACCCTATTACAAACGCGCGATGGACGAGTCGCTGAAGAAATACGGCGAGAAACATCAGAACACGATAATCGCGACGCACAACTACGCGAATTATTTGCTCGATGTGAACAAAGTGGAGGAAGCCGTCGCGACACAACAGCATGCGTTGGCGATGTCATCGGATGTGTTGGGACCTGACACCGCTGTGATCGGCGAAGTCCATTTCGGTCTGGGCAAGGCGTTGCTGCGCGCACACCGTTATCAAGAAGCGGAAAAGGAATTGCTCGCTGCGATCGCGGAAAAACAAAAAGATTTTGGCGCCGATCATTGGCGCATGGGTGAATACATCACGCCGCTCATCGCAACGTACACCGCGCTCGGGAAAACCGATCAGGTGACCGCATGGGAAGCCAAACGCGCGGCACTGAAGCCAAAACCGGCGACAGCGACTTAATCTTGCGCCCAGACGCGATTGCGGCCGGCTTGTTTGGCGCGATACAAACGGTCGTCCGCGCAACTGAGAAGTTCGGCGCTGTTCTTGAATTTTTCGTTGGTTTGCGCGACACCGATACTGATGGTGATCGGCAGGCGCTGATCACGCGTTTCGATCGGTTTGGTTTCGATGGCTTTACGCAGTGATTCGGCGAGTGCGATGGCTTGTTCGAGCGTCTTGTCGTGCAGGATCAACGCGAACTCTTCGCCGCCGAGGCGGCCGAACGGCGCATCCGTCGGCGCATTCGTGCGCATGATTTGCGCCGCGCTGGTCAGGACCTGGTCGCCGACGAGATGTCCGTAGCGGTCGTTGATGTCCTTGAAGTGATCCAGATCCATCATCAGTACGCTGATCGGTACGGCGCCCTTCGCACGATCGATTTCTTCGTCGAGCAGGGTGCGAAAGTGACGGCGGTTATAAAAGCCGGTGAGGCTATCGTAGATCGCCAGATCGATCAGCTCGTCGTGGTACTTCGCCTCGATGCTCGAACCGGTGAAAAACTTGATCGCGTTGTTGCCGACACTGATTTGATCGCCGTCGTGTAACTCTTCGCGGCGAATCGGTTTGCCGTTGAGGTAAGTCCGATTGGTCGAACCAAGATCTTCGATGAAGTAGCGATTGCCTTCGCGGGAGATCTCGCAGTGATGGCGCGACACGCTCGGATGCTGCAACGACAGCGCGCACTCGCTCGCGCGGCCGATGGTGATGGGTTCGTCGCGCAATTCGATCTGCAGGCCCAGCATCATGCCGCTGACGACAATGAGCCGCGGCTTGAACGCGCCGGCCTCGATCGTCGGCAACGATTCGGCGATCGTATTGCGGTCCGTCTTCGAGTTGTTGTCGTTGGTCGGCAGCACGCAGATTCCCCAGTCACCTGATTGTACGCACGGGCGATGCTGCTCTGAAAGCCTTTCAGCTATTCTTACGTGTCTTTATCCGGATATCCATGCGCAATTTAATCTTGTTGTTGATCGGCTTGGCGATAGGAGCGATCGGCGCGACAAGCGTATTGAACGCGCTGGCGCCACGGAGCGCCTATCCACGCGGTCTGATGAACGTGATTCAGCATCATTACGTCGCCTTGCGCGAAACTGTGCACGACAATCGATGCCTGCAAGCGCCCGCGCAGGCCGACGCACTTAAACTGCTGAGCCGTGAGATTGAAAGCGCGATGTACCCCGATGGCTCCGCCGATGCGCCGTTTGTCGAATACGAGCGGCGTTTGGATGAGGGCATCGCATCTGCGAGCGCTGCGGGCGCAGATTGCACCGCGCTGAAACCGGCTATCGATAAAATCACCACCGCGTGTGACGCTTGTCATCGGCAGTATCGTTGACTTAGTTGGGCAGCGGAATGAATTCCGTTTCACCGACGACGGCTGGGAAACGCGATGCTGCCCAATCCGCTTTGGCGCGCTCGATACGCTCCGGAGAACTTGATACGAAGTTCCACCACAGATGCCGCTCGCCATCGAGCGGATCGCCGCCGAACATCATTGCACGCGCGGCGTTCGGCGCACGGATGGTGACGTCGGAACCCGTCGGCAGCACAGCGAGCTTTCCCTGGGCAAGTTCGACATCGTCGATCCAAATCGGCGCGTCAGCGGCGTAAACCGCTCGCTCGATATAATCGGGCGCAAGAATGAGCGAGCTTCCCGCCGCGAATTCGGCCGCAACGTAAAACATTCTCGAAAACGTTTTGACCGGAGAACGCAGCCCGAATGCTGCGCCGACGATCAGTCGCAACCGCACGCCGTCGCTATGGATTTCCGGCAGATCGTTTGCTGGATGGTGATGGAAACTGGGCTCGGTTTCCTCTGCGCTTTTCGGTAAGGCAACCCAGGTTTGGATTCCATGCAGCGCGTGGCCCGCTGCACGCTCGGCGGTCGGGCTGCGCTCGGAATGCGCAATTCCACGCCCTGCCGTCATCCAGTTCACGTCGCCGGGACGTATCGTTAGCACCGTACCGAGACTATCGCGATGTTCGATGGCGCCGTCATACAGGTAGGTGACCGTCGCCAAGCCGATATGCGGATGGGGTCGCACGTCGATGCCCTCGCCACTCGCGAATTTCGCCGGTCCCATATGGTCGAAAAAAACGAAGGGACCCACATGTCGGGCGTCGATATGCGGCAGCGCGCGACGCACCTGAAAGCCGCCGAGATCGTGAACCTTGGGGTCGATGATGGTGATTTTTCCGATCATCGATCGATGTTAATCGGTTCGGCCATTTTTCGCAGCGCTAGGTGGGATGTTTTTTACACGGTCATCCCCATATTCGGGCCATCCACCAACTTTGGGAGAGCTCAATGCTCGACGCTCCGGTTTCACAGAACTACGGCGATTCCTCCACGGTTTCCGATCAGCGGCATGTCGTACGCATCGTGCGCGGCCGGCCCACGTCGGACGGTGCGGGCGTAAAACTGACGCGCGTCATCGGCCAGCCGGGGCTGGACATGCTTGATCCGTTCCTAATGCTCGACGAATTTCGGTCGGATTCGGCGTCGGACTATATCGGCGGTTTTCCGGAGCATCCGCATCGCGGATTTGAAACGGTGACTTACATGCTCGCCGGCCGCATGCGCCATGGCGACAATCAGGGCAATAGCGGTCTGCTCACACCGGGTAGCGTGCAGTGGATGACGGCTGGACGAGGAATTCTTCACTCCGAGATGCCGGAGCAAGAAAACGGACTGATGTGGGGTTTTCAGCTGTGGGTGAATCTGCCGGCGTCAGACAAGATGACTAAGCCTCGCTACCAGGACATCGCGCCGGAAATGATTCCGGAGGTGGCTCTAGAAAAAGGCGTAAAGGTGCGCGTCATCGCCGGCGATCTGGGCGACACACACGGCCCGGTGCAAGGTATTGCGACTGAGCCGGTCTATCTGGACGTTCATCTCGATGCCAACGCGACGGCCGAACTTACATTGCCCCGGGGTCACAACGGTTTCGTCTACGTATACGAGGGTCAGGCTCTCGTGGGCGGCGGCGTGAACGAAAACCTCGTGCGAGGCGATCTTGGTGTGCTCAGCAGCGGGACCACCGTCAAGGTATCAGCGCGGAACGCGCCCGCTAAGATGATTATCGTCGCCGGCAAGCCGTTGAAAGAACCGGTCGCCAAGTACGGACCGTTCGTCATGAACAATCAGCAGCAAATCGTTCAAGCAGTTGAGGATTTCCGGGCAGGAAAATTCTAAATTCACGCGCATAAACGCACACCGGCGAAAAATTTCGCCGGTGTGCCAAAGTTTGCGTTGTTGAATGTTAGGCGGGCGCCACTTCGTCCGCTTGCAAGCCTTTCTGGCCCTGCACGACGCGGAAACTCACCTTCTGGCCTTCCTGCAAGGTGCGGAAGCCCGTACCCTGGATGGCTCGGAAATGCACGAACACATCGGGGCCGTTTTCACGGCTGATGAACCCGAAACCCTTGCTGTCGTTGAACCACTTGACAGTACCAACCTCACGATCCGACATAAAAACTCCACAGGACAAATCAGACAAGACACGCCACAAGACAGACGGCCGGCTTACTGGGATGCATGGATAGTGAGGTGACTTGCGGATGGACAATCCGCGCAACTTCAGGTCACGAATCACGAGTGACCGTGCAGCACAGTGAAATAACTATAACCTAAAATTTACAAAAGTTCGACAATCCGCAACATATGCCGTAACTCCCGGATAGCACTCGGTAAAGTGACTAATTCTGTACCGATTTAGGCGCATTTATCGCACATGGGTTAAGCTTGATCCGCTGTCACGTTTGCGTCTGTACGTCACTACAACAAGGGGATTTTATGCCTGCTCATGGCTGCCATCCGAACGCCGCGCACAAGAAACTCCGGATTCCCGATTGGTACGTATCGAGTCTGATGTTGGATCGCGCGCTGGACGCGATCCTACGCCGGGTAAAGAAGCTCGACCGCACGCACGATGTGCCCTATCTCGCTGGCTACAGCCAGGACGGCAAGACCATCTATATCGATCGTCACTTACCTAAAGTGATGAACTACAAAGGCCGAAAGATCGACGTCGACCGATATCTCATCATGCACGAAGAGGTAGAAAAGACGCTCATCGACCAACTCGGTCTTCACTATCTTCACGCTCATCAGATAGCAACGCGCGCCGAGGAGGCTGCCGTCCGCGCCGATGGAATTCTATGGCGCGACTACGACCGGTTCATGCAGAAATACGTCAAGCACATCGGTGACGAGGGACTGCAAAAAGTCCCGGAGGATCTCGACCTCAAACCGTATCGCGATGAGCATGACTTCGAACTGATCCAGCGCATGCAAAAAGCGCTGACCACCGGCGGTCTGCGGCGCGGCGAAACGACCGCCGCATTTGCTGCCGGCGTAGCCCAATACGCTGCGGCCATGAAGACACAACGGCGCGCTTTAGAGAAATCGCTGAAAAAGAAAGCCACCGTATAGCCACGACTTCATCAAAGAAGGCGGTTATGAGCGCTGAAGATGGTGGGCGATAGTGGGATCGAACCACTGACCCCTGCCGTGTGAAGGCAGGCTAGTAAGCGAATTCGCGTACAGAATCCGCGTGGTTGACACGTTGTGTAGCCAAGTTCTGAGTATAGAGACGCATAGAGGAGTACTTTTTTTCCGTACGATTTCCGTACAGAATGGCGCATGGTCATTATCTCTAACACCGCGCAACGTGCGCGACTGAAGCCGCGTCGCGAGCCGTACTGGTGGAAAATGGGCCGCATCGGATTTCTAGGGTTTCGTCGCACACGAGGCGGCGGTACGTGGCTAGTGCGCTTCTACAACAGATCGACACTGAAGCAAACCTATCATTCGCTCGGCTCTCTTTCAGAGCATTCGCCCGATGATCAGTTCGACGTCGCCTTAAAGCTCGCTCACGGCTGGCTTGACCACATAAACGCGGGAGGCTCAAAAGAAAAGATGACGGTCGCAGGAGCCTGCCTTTTCTTCCTGGAATCAAAGGCGAAAAAGGCGACGTTGTTGCAAGGCAATGCACGACGGGCGGCAGAGGCTTCGGCTGAAGACCAACACAAACGTCTATCGCGGCTCGTAGGTAAACATCGGATTGCTGACATACAACTGACGAAGCTATCGAAGCATGATCTGATCGATTGGCGATCCCATCTGCAGCGTCTTCCTGCGCTGGTTACTCGAAAGACAGACGGAACCAACGAGACAAAGTTGCGCAGCGCGTCTACGCTGAATCGCGATATGGTGCCGCTCCGAGCGGCCCTGAATTTTGCTCTTGAGAATGACTACGTGCTCACCGACATCGCGTGGCGCAGCGCTCTCAAACCGGTAAAGGACGCCGACGGTCGCCGCGACCTTTATCTCGATCGCGATCAGCGAAAAGCCCTGATCGAGAAATTGCCGAGCGATCTAGCAACTTTCGCTCACGCCCTATGCCTACTTCCGCTTCGACCCGGTGCGCTGGCTAAATTAACGGTGCGCAACTTCGATGCTCGTAAGCGAGAGCTGACCATCGCGTCGGACAAAGCGGGCTCAGCTCGCCGCATTCTCCTGCCACAGTCGACGAGCGATTTCATCGCGAAGCTCACGCGCTTCAAAGCGCCGACTGCACCGCTGTTTACTCAAGTGGACGGCAAGGCGTGGAACAAGGATGCTTGGAAACGACCGATAAAAGCCGCAGCGGCTGAAGCGAAATTATCGGAGGAAGTAACAGCGTACTCGTTGCGTCACTCGACAATAACCGACTTGGTGACTGGCGGCCTGCCTTTACTCACCATTGCGCAGATATCGGGGACGTCGGCAGCGATGATCGAAAAGCACTACGGGCATTTGCAGAAAGAACATGCGGCCGATGCGCTCGCCGCGTTAGCGTTCTAGAAAAGCCGCAGCCTGCGCAAGCTGCGGCCTGACAAATACTCACATGTGG
>CAZZWP010000094.1:0-11905 GCA_964657965.1 uncultured Rudaea sp.
ATCGCGTAAAAAATCCGATTTTGCTGGCACGCGCGGTGATGGAGAAATCGCCGCATGTGATGCTGGTCGGCGACGGTGCGGAAGCATTCGCCGAATCGATCGGCATGTCGCTCGTCGATCCGAACTATTTCTACACCGATCAGCGTTGGCAGGAATTGCAGGATGCGTTGAAGCAAGAAGCGGCGAAAACGAAATCGACGACGTCGCCGCACGGCACCGTCGGGGCAGTCGCGCTCGACGTGAAAGGCAATCTCGCGGCCGGAACCTCGACGGGCGGCATGACCAACAAGCGCTTCGGCCGCGTCGGCGATTCGCCGATCATCGGCGCGGGAACTTACGCGAATTCGAAGTGCGCCGTGTCGGCGACCGGCTGGGGCGAATTTTATATTCGCGCGGCCGCGGCGCGCGATATTTGTGCGCGCGTCGAATACAAGAATGAGCCGATCAAGCAAGCGGCCGACGACGTGGTGATGGGCGTGGTCCCGAAACTCGGCGGCGACGGCGGCGTGATCGCACTCGATGCCGACGGCAATTTCGCGACGCCGTTCAACACGGAAGGAATGTACCGCGCCTGGATCGACAAGAACGGCAAGATGCACATCGCCATCTTCGCGGAAAAATAAACCGTCTCGATCGACGATCGATCAGAAGTGATAATGCATGCCGACCGAAAAGAAACGCGTCGCTTCGAGCTGAAGTCCGTTCACGCGCTGATAGATCGGCGCCTGTAAAAACGCGAACACGGAAAACTGGCGCATCGGTGTCCACGTAAATCCCGGACTCAGATAGACGAGTGATGCGCCGCTGTTGTCGATGTCGGCGTTGATGCCCAATTCGCGCTTTTCGACGCGCGCGTTGATCTGCAACTGCGGCACGAGCGTCGCGCTCGCATTGTAGCGGATGCCGAGGTTGGCGTTGACGCCCGTGCCCGGCTTGAATCCGTCGTCGTAGTCCAGCGCCTGTTGCGCCATGATCTGACCGAAGTAACTCCAGTCCTGATTGAAGGCGCCGAAGTGATACACGCCGACGATCACATCGGTCGTGCCGCTGCCGAGCTGCAAACCGCGATCGACGATTTCGCCCTGCGCCGGACCGCTCTCGAAACGGTCGTTCGTGTTCCCCGTCGGCAGCTTGATGCCGAACATCAGGCCAGTCGTGCGCTGCGCATCGAAGCCCGAATAGCGCGCCACGATACGCACGTCGCCGATGCCGCTGTCGTGCGAGGTGGAAACATCGGTGTCGCCTTCGGCAATCGTCGCGTGCGAACGGTCGAACCACGGCAGCGTGACGTTGACGCCCCAGTCCTTGTTCGGGCTGTAATCGAGCGATGCCGTCACATTACGATTGAACGTGTACTGCTGAACTTCTTGCTCGTTCGGAATGGCCACACTCGATCGCGACACGGCGTCCGTCCCCGACCGCAACTGATCCTGATCGAAATAATCGTCGCGCAGGTCGAAGCGCCAGCCGCCGCTCGAGGCCAAACCCTGGCTGGCCCAATCCGAATTGAGCGTGCAGCCGCACGCGGAACACGCGTAGGCCGACGGCGTCGGCGCCAGATTCAGCAACGCGATAACGGTCGGCGCGATAAATCGTCGCAGCATGCGTCGTTCTCCCAAATGAGAACGCGATCGTAGCGATCCGTCGGGCGCTGCGCCTGCGACACGATGTCGCAGTCAATCGACGGGTATCTCCGGTACGGGCCGTTTGACGAGTTTGCGTTGCAGCGTGCGTCGATGCAGGCCAAGCCGGCGCGACGCTTCGGAAACATTTCCGTCGCACTCGCCGAGCACGCGCTGAATATGTTCCCACTCGAGGCGCTTCAGTCGTGACGACGACATCTCGTGCGATTCGTCTACCTTGTCCGCTGCGTCGCCGAGCAATACTTTCGTCACGGCGTCCGCGTCGACCGGTTTCGGAAGATAGTCGTGCGCGCCGCGCTTGATGGCTTCGACGGCCGTGGCGATACTCGCATATCCCGTCAGCAAAACAATGCGAGCGTGCGGAAGGACGCGGCGCAGTTCGGGGATCAGAGCCAGTCCGCTTTCGCGCCCGATCTTCAGATCGACGACGGCGAAATCCGCGCCGTCGTGCGCCGCCTGCATCGCGCTGGCTACATCGTGGACGACCGTGACCGCAAAGCCGCGCGACTGGAGCGCGCGCGCCATGACTTTCGCGAACACTTCGTCGTCGTCGACGAGCAGCAGGCGTCGAGAATTTTTCGTCATGTGATGGCCACGGATAGCCGCGTCGTCGTGCCCGCGTTCGGTATGACGTCGGCAGTCAGCGCGCCGCCGTAGCGATCCGCGGTCGCGCTGGCGAGTGCCAGGCCCAAACCCAGCCCATCCTGTTTGTCGGTGGCAAAGCGTGCGCCCAACCCTTCGGCGATCGACAATCCAGGTCCGTAGTCGCGAACCGTCAACACGATATGTGCAGCGTCATCGATCCGGGCGTTCAGATCGACGCGATCGCTGCCGTTCGATTTGGACGCCTCCCAACCATTGTTCAACAGACTGATGATCGAGTGGCGCAGATCGTCGGCGACGCGAATGGTCGTGTGTTCCGTTCCTGCCGACATTTCCACATTCACGTCCGCGGACGGACGCAACAGACAGAATTCGTCGACGCTTCTCGCCACGAATTCCGTGAGGGTCACCGATCGCGTTCGATCCTGCAGCGATTGCGTACCGGTGCGCACCATGGCCCGCAGGATGTCTTTGCAGCGCTGCGCCTGTTGCTGCAGTACGTCCAAATCATCGCCGCCGGCGGAATCGACCGGCTGGTCGCGGCGCATCTCGGTGAGCAACGTGAGCATCGTGGATAACGGCGTGTTGAGTTCGTGGGCAGCGCCGGCCGCCTGAATCGCCACCGCGAGAATGCCTTCGTCGCGGATCGCCCGATCGCGTTCGCGTTGAATCGCTGCGCTTTGACGGCGTACCGCCTCCGCAAGCCGGGTGATGAAAAACGCCAGCAATACAGCGGAAAACACAAACGTGATCGCCATCCCATACAGATGAGCACCAAAACCTGAATCGGCGTGCTGATGCAGCGGCGCGAATGGAAGGTTCCATGTCATCAAGAAAAAATATGCCGCACACGAAATCACGGTAAGCGCGATGACGTGTGGGCGTGGCAGTGCGGTTGCCGCGAGGGTGATCGGCACGATGAGCAGAGTGACGAATGGGTTCGCCGAACCGCCGGTGAGAAAAAGGACGAACGTCAGTTCGGTGACGTCGAGGAAAAATTGAATGAACACTTCGTTTTCAGCGACGGGCCACGCGCGTTGCAACCGCAGGAATGTCAGCGCGCTGAGAAAAATGAGAAACGCGGCGCCACCGAGTACGTCGGTCGCCGGAAACGGCACGTTCATGCCGGCCGCGACAAGTGTAGCGAATACCTGCGCCGCGGCGGACAAAAGCCTCAGCCATGCGAGGTTTTGAAGCAACCGCCGATGCCCTTGATCCCGCGCGGATGTTTTCGTAATTTCCCTGCCCATAAGCGAATAATACTTGTAGATATGCCGCAATCGCCGGGCCCAAGGAGCGTCGACCAGCGGTGGCGATTACATCTGGTTACAGCTCTTTACGCCTGCGCAACTGCGATATAGTCGTCTGCGCGTTACCGTTGCGACCTCAAAAATCCGCCTTCCCATTGCGAATCCCATGAACACGAATCCTTTCGAGCGTGACCCTGACCGACCGCGCCCCAAAGGCAGCAAACGAGCGGCCATTATCGTGGTGATTGTGGCCGTCCTCATTGCGATCGGCGGATACTGGCTGGCCCAAAATGGCAGCCAGCAGCAAAGTCCCGGCGGCGGCCGTGGCGGACGCGGCGCGGGCCCGGGCGGCGCCGGCGGTCCGGGCGGATTGGCGATGCCGGTCGGCGTGGCCAACGTCACCAACGGCGACATCGACATCACGCTCAACGCACTCGGCACCGTCACGCCGCTGCGCAATGTCACTGTCAGCGCGCAGATCGCGGGCAACCTGCTCAACGTGAATTTCAAAGAAGGCCAGATGGTGAAGCAGGGTGATCTGCTCGCCGAAATCGATCCACGGCCGTATCAAGCGCAACTTACGCAGATGGAAGGCACGCTGGCGCGCGACGACGCGCTGCTCGCCAATTCGCGCATCGATCTGGATCGCTACACGACGTTGTTCTCGCAGGATTCGATCGCCAAGCAACAGCTCGACTCGCAAAAGTCACTCGTGCATCAATACGAAGGCACGGTGAAATCCGATCAGGGCCAGGTCGACAATGCGAAGGTCAATCTCGGCTACACGAAAATCAGTGCGCCGGTCGGCGGGCGTGTCGGACTACGGCAGGTCGATCCCGGCAATAACGTGCAGAACGGCGGCACCATCGTCACGATCACACAACTCACGCCGATCGACGTCGTGTTCACCATTCCTGAAGACAACCTGCCGCCCGTGCTTAAAAAGATGCACGCGGGCGACACCTTGTCGGCCGATGCCTACGATCGCGCCGGCACGACGAAACTCGCCACGGGCACGCTCGCGAGTCTCGACAATCAAGTCGACACGTCGACCGGCACGGTGAAGGCAAAAGCCGAATTCGCCAATGCCGACGAAGGATTGTTTCCAAATCAATTCGTCAACATCCGTTTGCTCCTCGACGTGATGAAAAACGCCATCGTCATTCCGACCTCGGCGCTCGAACGCGGATCGGATGGTTTATTTGTATACATTGTGCAAGCCGACCACACCGTCGCCGTGCGCAACATCAAGACCGGCCCGACCCAAGGCGAACGCGTAGCCGTGACGGATGGATTGAAAGTCGGCGAAACCGTCGTCACGAGCGGCGCGGATAGATTGCGCGAGGGCAGCAAAGTCGAATTGCCGGGCGAAGAACCTGCGCCGGCGGCGAAGCCCGCCGATGGACAGAAACGTCAAGGCAATCGCGGCAACGGACAGCCGCCGCCGCAAAGCGGCCAGGCCGGTCAAAACGGACATCATCGTAAAGACGGCGCCGGCGCCAACGGCACGCCCAGCGATACGAATGCGCCCGCGACGACTGGCGCGCCCGGCAGCACGCCGAGTAACGCGCCGTCGAATGGCGGCAACCAGGGCTCGCCCGGCAGCTGACGATGAATCCGTCACGTATTTTCATTCTGCGGCCGGTCGCCACCTCGCTGTTGATGGTGGCGATTCTGCTCGTCGGCATTCTCGCGTTCCGCTATCTGCCATTGTCGGCATTGCCCGAAGTCGATTACCCGACGATCCAGATCACGACGCTGTATCCCGGCGCGAGCCCGGAAGTCGTCACCTCGTCGGTGACCGCGCCACTGGAACAAAAACTGGGGCAGATGCCCGGATTGAACCAAATGTCGTCGACCAGTTCGGCGGGTGCGTCGATCGTGACGTTGCAGTTCAGTCTGGACTTGAGTCTCGACGTCGCCGAACAGGAAGTGCAAGCCGCCATCAACGCGGCCGGAACGTTTTTACCGACAGCCGATCTGCCGTCGCCGCCGATTTACAGCAAAGTGAATCCAGCCGACGCGCCGATATTGACGCTGGCGCTTACATCGAAAACGTTGCCGCTGACGCAGCTCGAAGATTTGGCGGACACGCGCCTCGCGCAAAAGATTTCGCAGATCGACGGCGTCGGCCTCGTCACGCTGTCGGGCGGCCAGCGTCCCGCCGTGCGCGTGCAGGCGAATCCGACGGCGCTCGCGTCGTACGGCATGAGTCTAGAAGACTTGCGCAACGCGATTTCGAGCGCGAACGTCAACAGCTCGAAGGGAAGTTTCGACGGACCCACGCGCTCGTACACGATCGACGCGAACGATCAGCTCAAATCGGCGGACGCCTACAAAAATATCGTCATTGCCTACAAAAACGGCGGTCCGGTGCATTTGTCCGATGTCGCCAACATCATCGACGGCGCCGAGAACAACAAGCTTGCCGCGTGGGCCAACTCTGTGCCTGGCATCATCATGAACATCCAGCGCCAGCCGGGCGCGAACGTCATCGCGGTCGTCGATTCGATCAAGCAGCAATTGCCGAGTCTGACGCAGTCGATGCCGGCGTCGGTCGATGTCGCGGTGCTCACCGACCGCACCGTGACCGTGCGCGCGTCAGTCGAAGACGTCGAATTCGAATTGTTGCTCGCCGTCGTTCTCGTCGTTCTGGTCATTTTTATATTTTTGCGCAATTTACCGGCGACGATCATCCCGAGTTTTTCCGTGCCGCTGTCGCTGGTCGGCACATTCGGCGTGATGTATCTGTGCGGATTCAGTCTCAACAATCTCACGATGATGGCGCTGACCATCTCGACCGGTTTCGTCGTCGACGACGCCATCGTGATGATCGAAAACATTTCGCGCTATCTCGAAGAAGGCGACACACCGCTCGAAGCCGCGCTGAAAGGCTCCGGACAAATTGGTTTCACCATCGTATCGCTGACGATTTCATTGCTCGCGGTTCTTATCCCGCTCCTGTTCATGGGTGACGTCGTCGGCCGTCTGTTCCGTCAGTTCGCGATCACCCTTGCGGTGACGATCGTCATTTCAGCCGTCGTCTCACTGACGCTCGTGCCGATGCTGTGCGCCAAAATCCTCAAGCATCATCGCAAAGAAGACGAAGGAAAATTCTCGCGCAAGACCGGCGAGATGTTCGATCGCATCATCGCCAACTACGGCCGGTGGCTGAACTGGGTGCTCGATCGCCAGTTCGCGACGCTGATGGTTGCCGTCGCCACGCTCGTGCTCACGATCATTCTATACATCATCATCCCGAAGGGATTTTTCCCGATTCAAGACACGGGGTTGATCCAGGGCATTTCGGAAGCATCGCAATCGATTTCGTTCGCCGCGATGGGCGAGCGTCAACAGGCGCTCGGCAAAAAGATACTCGAAGATCCCGCCGTCGATTCGCTGTCGTCGTTCATCGGTGTCGACGGAACGAACACGACATTGAACAGTGGCCGGTTTCTGATCAACCTGAAAAAACACGGCACGCGCGACGACGTGCAAACCGTGATCGCGCGCTTGCAGAATTCGACGCGCGAAGTCACCGGCATCGAGTTGTATATGCAACCCGTGCAGGATTTGACGATCGAAGATCGCGTCAGCCGCACGCAATACCAGTTCACGCTTGGCTCGCCCAATCTCGACGATCTGAATACGTGGGTTCCCAAACTCGTCGACAAACTCAATCAACGCAAAGAATTGTCGGACGTCGCGAGCGATCTCCAATCGAAAGGTTTGCAGGCGTTTCTCGATATCGATCGCGATACGGCCGGCCGACTCGGCATCACACCCGCCGCCATCGATCAGATTCTCTATGACGCGTTCGGCCAACGCTTGATTTCGACGATCTATACCGAATCGAATCAGTATCGCGTCGTACTCGAAGTGTTACCCGAGATGCAAAACGGCCCGAAGGCATTGAGCAAAATTTATATTCCTGGACTGAGCAACGCCAACAGCGTCGCACAGACATCGCAAGGCTCGACCGCATCCGCAGGAAACGCGGCAGGCGCGTCGGCATTCGGCGGCACGCCGCAAGGCGCGACGCCCGGCGTCACAACCGGCAACACGGCGGCTGCCATCTCCAGCGGCCAGTTGCCGCTCAACACGGTGACGACCTTGAGCGAACGCGCTGCACCGTTGTCGATCAGCCATCTCGGCCAATTTCCGGCGACGACGGTGTCGTTCAATCTCGCGCCCGGTTATTCATTGGGCGAAGCGGTCGAGGCGATCAAGCAAGTCGAAACGGACCTGAAAATTCCCGCGAGCGTCAGTACCAATTTCCAGGGTGCCGCGCTCGCGTTTCAGGCATCGCTGACGAACACGGTTCTGTTAATTCTCGCCGCTATCGTCACCATGTACATCGTGCTCGGCGTGCTGTACGAAAGTTATATCCATCCGATCACGATTCTTTCCACGTTGCCATCCGCCGGCATCGGCGCATTGCTCGCGTTGATGATCGCGCGTGACGATCTCGGCATCGTCGCGATCATCGGCATCATTCTGTTGATCGGCATCGTCAAGAAAAACGCGATCATGATGGTCGACTTCGCGCTCGACGCCGAACGCAACCAAGGCATGGCCCCGCGCGAAGCGATCTATCAAGCGTCGCTGCTGCGCTTCCGTCCGATTCTGATGACGACACTCGCTGCATTATTCGGTGCGCTGCCGCTTATGCTCGGCACCGGCGTCGGTTCGGAACTGCGCCATCCGCTCGGCATCACCATCGTCGGCGGCATGATCGTGAGCCAAGTGCTGACACTGTTCACGACGCCCGTGATTTATCTGTCGTTCGATACGCTCGCGCTGCGCGTGCGCAAGCGTTTCCATCTCGCCGAACCGGAACTGCATCACGGCAGCGATGAAGGCGAGGCGACCACGTGAACCCGCGCCTAGCCAGTCTTTCTGCGCCGTTCGTCAAGCGTCCGGTGGCGACGACGCTGCTGACGATCGGCATCGCGCTGGCCGGCATGGTCTCGTTTTCGCTGCTGCCGGTTTCGCCACTGCCGCAAGTCGATTTTCCGACGATTTCGGTCAGTGCATCGCTGCCCGGCGCGAGTCCGGAAACGATGTCGACGTCGGTCGCGACACCGCTCGAACGTCAGCTCGGCCGCATCGCCGGCGTCACCGAAATGACGTCGTCGAGTTCGCAAAATTCCACGCGCGTCACGTTGCAGTTCGATCTGTCGCGCGATATCGACGGCGCCGCGCGCGACGTGCAGGCCGCGCTCAACGCCGCACTCGCGCAGTTGCCGAGCGTGCCGACGAATCCGACCTATCGCAAAGTCAATCCGGCCGATGCGCCGATCCTCATTCTCGCGATGACGTCGAAGACGTTGAGCACCGGCCAGATTTACGATGCCGCATCGACCATCGTCGCGCAGAAAATCTCGCAGGTCGCGGGTGTCGGACAGGCAACGGTCAGCGGCGCGACATTGCCCGCCGTTCGCGTCGACGTGAATCCTACCGCGCTGAACAAGTACGGCATCGCGCTCGACACGGTGCGCATCGCGCTGCAAAACGCCAACGCCAATCGCCCGAAAGGTTTCATCGAGCTCGACGACAAACATTGGCAGCTCTACACGAACGATCAGACCGGCCTCGATTCCACACCGTATAAAAATCTGATCGTGACCTATAGTAACGGCGCGGCGGTGCGATTGTCCGACGTGGCCGACGTCACCGATTCCGTGCAGGACATCCGCAACCTCGGCCTGTTCAACGGCGATCCGGCGGTGTTGATTCTGATCAACAAGCAGCCTAACGCGAACATCATCAAGACGATCGACGATGTGATGGCGCAATTGCCCGCGTTGCGCGCCGCGATTCCAGCCGACATCACGATCAACGTCGCCGTCGACCGAACTACGACAATTCGCGCCTCGCTACACGACGTCGAACAAACGCTCATCATCTCGGTGTTGCTCGTCGTCCTCGTCGTTTTCGTTTTCCTTCGCAACTGGCGCGCGACCATCATTCCCGCCGTCGCCGTCCCCGTTTCGCTGATAGGCACGTTCGCCGCGATGTATTTGTGCGGCTACAGCTTGAACATTTTGTCGCTGATGGCGTTGACGGTGGCGACCGGGTTCGTCGTCGACGACGCCGTTGTCGTGCTCGAAAATATTTCGCGCCACATCGAAGACGGCATGCCGCGCATGCAAGCCGTGTTGCTGGGCGCGCGCGAAGTCGGTTTCACTGTCGTTTCGATGAGTCTGTCGCTCATCGCCGTGTTCATCCCGATTTTGCTGATGGGCGGATTGGTCGGGCGCTATTTCCGCGAATTCGCCGTGACGTTGTCCGTCGCCATTCTCGTCTCACTCGTCGTTTCGCTGACGACCACGCCGATGATCTGCTCGCGCGTCTTGCGCCATGATCCGGAAAAAAAGCGCGGACGCGCCTACGAATTCAGCGAGCGCGTTTTCAACAAAACACTCGGACTTTACGAACGCACGCTGGGCTGGTCGCTCGACCGTCCGCAATTGATGATGTTCATTTTGCTCGTCACCGTGTGCCTGAATATATTTTTATACATTCACGTGCCGAAGGGATTTTTCCCGACTGAAGATACCGGTGTTCTCGTCGGCGGCGTGCAGGCGGATCAGAGTATTTCGTTTCAATCGATGTCGACCAAGATGGTCGACTTCATGAAAATCGTCAAAAGCGATCCGGCGGTGCAGAACGTGGCAGGATTCACGGGCGGCGGACAGCGCAACGGCGGTTTCATGTTCGTCGCATTGAAGCCGTTGAAAGAACGCGGTATCTCTGCCGATGGCGTGATAAATCGGTTGCGCGGAAAACTCAGCGACGTACCGGGCGCGCAGTTGTTCTTGCAGGCCGCGCAGGACATCCGAACCGGTGGCCGTCAATCCAACTCGACGTATCAATACACCTTGCGCAGCGACAGCCTCGACGATTTGCGAACGTGGGGCGACAAAGTGCGCGAGGCGTTCACCAACATGCCGGAACTGGCGGACGTGAATTCGGATCAATCGGTGAAAGGGTTGGAAACATCATTGCAGTTCGATCGCGCGACGGCGGCGAAACTCGGTGTCACCACACAAGCGATCGATAACGTGCTCAACGACGCCTTCAGCCAGCGCAACGCGTCGACGATCTACGCGCCGCTCAATCAGTATTACGTGATCATGGAAGTCGCTCCGCAGTTTTTGCAGAGTCCGGAATCGCTGAAAGATATTTACGTGCAAAGTAAAACCGGTGCGATGGTGCCGCTCAGCGCGTTCTCGACGTACGGACTCGGCACGACACCGCTGGCCGTCAATCATCAAGGGCAATTCGTCGCCTCGACGATTTCATTCAATCTCGCCGATGGCTACAGCTTGAGTCAGGCCTCGGATGCGATTGCAAAAACCATGACGCGCATCGGCGTGCCCGCGACCATTCACGGCGAATTCGCCGGCAACGCGAGCGCGTATCAGCAAGGTCAATCCAGTCAGCCGTGGCTCATTCTCGCGGCACTGCTCGCCATCTACATCGTGCTCGGCATTCTCTACGAAAGTTATGTGCATCCGTTGACGATTCTATCCACGCTGCCGTCCGCCGGCGTCGGCGCGCTACTCGCGCTGCTCGTGTTCGGCGTGCAGTTCACCGTGATCGCATTCATCGGCGTGATCCTGCTCATCGGTATCGTCAAGAAAAACGCGATCATGATGATCGACTTCGCGCTCGAGGCGGAACGTCATCAAAAACTAGACGCGCGCGACGCGGTCTTCCAGGCCTGCCTGCTGCGTTTTCGGCCGATCATGATGACGACGATGGCAGCGATGCTCGGCGCGCTGCCACTCGCCATCGGTTTCGGCGAAGGCAGCGAAATGCGTCGACCGCTCGGCATCTCGATCGTCGGCGGTCTGTTGTTCAGCCAGCTATTGACGCTGTACACGACGCCGGTGGTTTATCTTTATCTCGATCGCTTCCGTCTATGGGCCAAACGCCGCTGGGCTCGTATTTATCGCCAACCCACGGGCGCCACGCCGGAACCGACGGTATGAACGTATGAATAAAAAATATACATTGATACAACGCGGCATGTCGATCATGGCGATCGCCGTCGCATTATGCGCGTGCGCGGCCGGACCGGATTACAAGCGACCGAGCACCGACGTCGAGCCGAAGTTCAAGGAAAATGCGGGCTGGCACGAAGATTGGACCACCGCCGAGCCGAGCGACGCGTTCAAACGCGGCGCCTGGTGGGAAATTTTCGGCGATCCGACATTGAACGAGCTCGAAGGCCAGGTCGACGGCGCCAATCAATCGCTGGCGCAAGCCGAAGCACAGTTCCGGCAGGCCGCCGCACTCGTAAGCCAGGCGCGCGCGAGTTATTTTCCGACGCTTGGCATCAGCGCCTCGGCCACGCGCTCCGGCCGTTACAGCAATGACGGCGGCGGCACCGTCACCGGA
>CAZZWP010000095.1:0-11881 GCA_964657965.1 uncultured Rudaea sp.
GCGTTCGCGGTGTTCGGGACCCCGTGCGTCGCCCAACGCGTATGCGCGATGCCGGTATGGCCAAAAATCGGTGCGGCGGCCTGAAGTAATTCCAGCTCGCGCACTTTGCCTTTGGTGCGCACGCGTTCAAGACCGCTATCGGTGAGCAACGCGATGCCGGCGGAATCGTAACCGCGATATTCCAGCGATTTCAGGCCGGCGATCAGCGTTCCGACAACGTCACGCCGCGCCGCGGCCGCCACGATTCCGCACATGAATTTTACCCCTTGAGCCAATCGCGTATTTTACGCCTGCGCGCGCCTGACATGTGACGGATTCGTGGATTTATGCGGGCCTGCACAGGGAATAGGCGAGTCGCGCATAATCGCCGTTCAATCGTCGTGCGGAGAGCAATGCATGTTCGTGAAATCCTTGGTGATCGCTCTTTCGCTATGCGCGGCCGCATCGGCGGCGTCGCGCGAAGACCAGGTGTTCTTGCTCGGCAACGTCGCCGGCAAGCAGACGGTGCAAGCGAATGGTGCGGAATATTCGTATAACGATCGCGGTCGCGGCAGTCATATTGTCGCGACGTGGAAACTCGATGCCGCCGGCGTACTGACGGAATACGCGGGACACGGCAACGACTACATGAAAGCGCAAGTCGACGAGCGTTTTCGTCTCGCCGACGGCAAAGCCGATTGGAAAAACCGGACAGAACATGGCTCGCAACCGGTCGTGGGCGAGGCGTTTTATGTGCCCTTGAACGCGCCACCGGAAATCATGGGCGTGCTCGCGCGGGCGCTGCTTAAATCGCCGACGCATTCGTTGGCATTGCTGCCTTCGGGCGAAGCCCATATCGACGACGCCGGAACACTCGAGGTAACGACGCCGAACGGAAAGAAGACACTCACGCACTATCGATTGAGCGGCCTCGACTTTTCGCCGTCGTCGATATGGCTGGATCACGATGGCAACACCGCGGCGCGCGTGTCGAGCTGGTTCACCGTCGTCAACGCCGACTTGGCCGGTGCGATCACGCAACTGCAAGCCAGACAGGACATCACCGATGCGGAATGGACGTCACACATCGCCAAAGAATTGACGCATACGCCGAATGGCGCGCTCGTCATTCGCGATGCGCGATTGTTCGATCCGCGCGATCTTTCCGTCACGCCGCACACGAGTGTATGGATCGAAGGCGAACGCATCGTGCGCGTCGCCGCCGACAGCGATCTGAAAGTGCCGGCCAACGCTGAAATCATCGACGCGCACAACCGCTTTCTAATGCCGGGACTGTGGGACAACCATCAACATTTCGGCGACAACGACGGTGCGCTCGATCTCATCGCCGGCGTCACCAGCGCGCGCGACATGGCCAACGACACCGATGGATTTTTAAAACGCGTCGCGCGATTCGACGACGGCACCGAGCTCGGTCCGCGCGTCCTAAAAGCCGGCATCATCGACGGCACCGGCGAATTCGCCGGGCCCACCAAGATGCGCGTCGACACGGCGGACGAGGCGATCAACGACGTCGACTGGTACGCCGATCATGGCTATGCGCAAATCAAAATTTATTCGTCGGTGAAGCCGGAACTCGTGCCCATCATCGCCGATCGCGCGCACGCGCGCGGGTTACGCGTGAGCGGGCACGTGCCGGCATTCATGTCGGCGCGTCAGTTTGTCAATGGCGGCGCGGACGAAATTCAGCACATCATTTTCGTCGTGCTCAATTTCCTCTATCCGCAAGTTCAAGAAACGCGTAATCGCGATCGGTTCATCAAAGTGGCCGAACACGCCTACGAGTTTACGCCCGACAAACCGCAAGTGCGTGAATTCATCGATTTCCTGAAACGGCATCACACGGTTCTCGATCCGACGCTGGGCATCGAAGAAGCAACGATGGCGAGCACGCCGGGTGCGGTGCCTCCGGGCATGGAGAATTTCATTCAACGTTTTCCGCCGCAAGTCCGCCGCAGCCAGACCAACGAATGGGCGCTGGTCGCGCCGAAAGGACAAGAAGCGGCGTATCGAAACGCGTTTCCCGCGTTGATGACGTTGTTGAAGGCGTTATACGACGCGGGTGTGACGATCCTCCCAGGCACGGATTCGCTTGCCGGCTACCTGTTGCATTACGAGCTGGAAGTTTACGTGCGCGCAGGAATTCCTGCGCCGGAAGTGCTGCGCATGGCGACGCTCACGTCCGCGCTCGTGATGGGTGTGAACAAAGATCGCGGCGTCATCGCGGGTGGAAAATTGGCGGATATGATTATCGTGGATGGCGATCCGAGCGTAACGATCGCGGATATCGAAAAAGTGGATGTGACGATCAAGGGTGGAAAAGTTTACGAGGCGGGGAAGATTGAGAAGGCGTTGGGGATAACGCCGAGGGCGAGTCGCTAGTTTGTCATTTTAGCGAAAGCCGGAGTGCAACTTTAGCCGTCGATTTTCTTGCGCGAATGTAAGAGCTTTCACTTGCTGCGCGAACGAGTCACTTCTTTGCTCGTGCAACAAAGTAGCCGAGGAAGCACGCTGGTTCTTCACGTTCGGCGAACGGCGCACATCCTGTACGCCCTCCGAGTTTCGGTTGAGTCGTTTAAAAAACTACTTTTTTTGTGGGCGTTTCCAGCCTCGGATGGTTGATTGCCGCGCGCGCGAAACCGTGAGTTCGCCGGCAGGTGCATCGAGACTTAACGTGGAACCCGCGCCGATGGTGGCGTCTTTCCCGATGGTGATCGGAGCTACCAGGGCGCTGTTCGAGCCGATGAACGCACCGTCTTCGATGATGGTCTTATGTTTGTTCACGCCGTCGTAGTTGCAGGTGATCGTGCCTGCGCCGACGTTCACGTTCGCGCCGATCGTCGCATCGCCGAGATACGTCAGATGATTGGCTTTTGAATCGGCGCCGATTTGCGTGTTCTTTACTTCGACGAAATTTCCCACGTGCGCGCCGGCGAACAATTCGGTGCCAGGCCGCAAGCGCGCGAAGGGGCCGATCACGCAAGCGCCATGCGTGACAATCCCGTCGATATCGCAATGCGCGCGAACGTCGGTTCCGGGCGCGAGGCGAGAATCCTTGATGCGGGTAAACGGTCCAACGCGCACACCGTCGCCCAGTTCGACATTGCCTTCGATGATGACGTCGACATCGATTTCCACGTCGCGACCAGCCGACAGTTCGCCCCGCACGTCGAATCGGGTCGGATCGGCAAGTCTCAATCCTTTCTCACAGAGCAGCTTTGCTTCACGCCGCTGAAAGTACCGCTCGATCTGCGCGAGCTGCCATGCATCGTTGGCACCGAGCGCTTCGTATTCGTCATCGCATGCAATGACGGCAGCGGGCGTTTTTTCCGCGGCGGCTTTGGCGAACACATCGGTTAAATAGAGTTCGCGCTGAGCATTATGCGTTTTCAGTTCGGCGACCCAGCGACGAAGATGCGCCGCATCAGCGCTCACGATGCCGGTATTGATCACGCCAACTTTTCGCTGTTCGTCCGTGCAATCCTTTTCTTCGACGATGGCCGCTGCGCGACCATTCTCATCGCGGATCACGCGCCCATATCCGCGCGGAGCATTCAACGTAGCGGATAGCACGGCAAGTGGCGCATCGACATCGCACATAGGTCGCAACGTAGTTGCCAGCAGTAGCGGCACGTCGCCGTAAAGCACGAGAACGCGGGCCGTATCTGGAATATTTTCAAGCGCCATCTGCACAGCGTGACCCGTTCCGCGCTGTTCGGCCTGGTGCACCCACTGCAAATCGGATTGCTTCGCAAACGCGGTTTTCACCTGCTCGCCGCGATGACCGAACACGACGTGAATACGTGCGGGATTCAATCGCCGCGCTGTCGCGATGACATGCGCGAGCATCGGTCTTCCCGCAAGCGGCAATAGCACCTTCGGTAGCGCCGAATGCATCCGCTTGCCTTCTCCGGCTGCCAAAACGACGACGTGCAGCGGATTCGTAGAATTGAGCTTTTCCATCGACATACGATAACGCAGACAGATGGCGCGAATCAGGGTTTTTTGCGCATTCGCGCGGGCGGACGCCGTTTTCGTTTTCGCCTGCGCGCCAGATATTTCGCGCGCCGTTCGGCGATGCGGATCGTCGCCGGCAAGTCGCGAAGCAGAACGATGTTCCCGACAGAACGCGCTTTGCCGTAATACGCGGCATTTGCCGTGATCAGGTCAACCGAATGATTCAACGCCACCGCGTGATACAGCGTATCGAACAAATCATGATTGAGTTCGATCGATAACTCGGCAGCTCGGCGCAAACTTTCATCGGAGCTGTCGATTCGCGCTTCCAATGCAAAAAATCGCGTGAGCAGAGAGTCGATGCGAATCGGACTCTTCTGCGACATTTTCGCGACAATTTCGGGTTTCCATATCGCCGGCTCGATCAGCGTTATCTGTTTCTTGCGAGCTTTTTGAAATAAATCGAGCGCGATTTTTTGGTCACGCGTCTTTTTCTTTCTGCCGAAAAACCATTTCGAGCAGACGCTTAAATCCAGCACCATGCGCTTCATCGACGCACCTGACGGCGCGGGCGCGACACGCTGCGATCGGCATCAGATCGCGGTGTTGCGCGCATCATGAGCAGCGTGTCGACGGCCTCGACGTGCGCGCCAAGCCGGCGCTCGCGCTCAATCGCATCGCGCATCAACGCCGCGATGATCGCGCTTTTATTCCGGCCGAGGAATATTTCCTCGAACTCGTCTTTGATCTGTCGCGGGATGCTGAAGGTGACGATGGCCATGCGCCATTGTCGAAATTTTTTGTACGTTTCGGAAGGCCAACGCTATCGGATGTCCGTCTTGTGTCCTGGAGTTGTCCGATTGGTGTCCGTTTCGTTCCCTAAAATCTGCTTGCAATTTAGGGGACTATCGATGACGAATTATATTTGGAACTTTGCGAAGGCAAAAGTCAACTCCGCAATTATCTGGGTAATGCTGGTGTCGATGCTGAGCATTTCATCGCACGCGCAAGCTGTTTGCTACGTCAACGGTGTGGCGACGGGCGCGAAAGATGGAAGTTCGTGGACGAATGCCTACACAAACCCCCAGTTTGCTCTGCTCAATTCAGCTTGCACAGAAATTTGGGTTGCGAGGGGTGTTTATAAGCCGACGCTCGGAACCATCGATACGGTTTCTTTTGAGATTGGCCCAGGTGTTGCCATGTATGGCGGCTTCACTGGAGGTGAGTCGACTCGTGATGCTCGCGATCCAGCAAAATTTCTCACTATCCTATCAGGGGATATCGACAACAACGATGCAAATGCCGACACCACGCAAGTCGATGTCACAAGCGCCGATATTCGCGGCGACAACAGCCGCCATGTTGTAACGATGTTCGGCACTCCGACTGCGAAAATTACGGCGTCCACTGTGCTCAACGGGTTCACGATAACAGGCGGAGACGCCATAGTTGATTTTGGCGGAAACGGCGGAGGACTATTATGTGACGGAGACGGCGAGGGGAACGCGTGTAGCCCAACACTCGGCCTAGATATCTTTAGTGGTAACAACGCTGGCGCAAAGGGTGGTGGAATGTACAACAACGGTGCCGAGGGTGGAGAAGCAAGCCCAACGTTGACCGACGTCATCTTCTCCGGCAATAGCGCTAAAGACGGCGGAGGTATGTTTAGCATCAGCACTACCGAACACTCTGACACTCCAGGTCAAAGCTCGCCAACCCTCTTCAACGTCACATTCGACCACAACACCGTAAGCGATGCCGGCGGAGGCATGTACAACGAAGGCGATGATGATGGGCAACTGACACCCAAACTAACGAACGTTACGTTTAGCTCGAACGTTGTGACGAGTGGCGCCAATTCGGGCGGCGCGATGTACAACACCAGCAATGCCGGCACCATATCGCCCGATCTCACCAACGTTACTTTCTTTGGTAATAGTGCGAATTTTGGTGGGGCGATGTGCAATCAGAGTGCACCGAATAGTGGCGGCGACACAACTCCAACTTTGCAAAACGTAACGTTCAATCGGAATGTGGCGGAATTTGGCGGCGCGATATATAACGCGGATGTAACTGGCACCTCTATTCATACTTCTCTAAATAATGTGATTTTGTGGGCTGACATCGCTAGTGCCGAAGCAGAAAGCGCGGAAATTTATAGTAAGGTCGTTGCGAGTGTTTACGTCGACCATAGTGTCTTGGAGGCGGGTTGTCCGACCGACATGACATTAACTTGCGACACGATTTATTCCGGCGACCCCTTGCTCGGAGCGCTTGCAGACAACGGTGGCTTTACTCTCACACTTCTGCCCGCTGTCGGAAGTTCTGCGATAGATACTGCGCGTGACGCGACGTGTCCGCCGATTGATCAAAGAGGGACGGCTCGTCCTCAGGGATTTCATTGCGATATCGGAGCGGTCGAAGTCGTTGCAACGCCGCCGCCCGTCGCTACACCTGCCAGCGTGACCACGCCAATCAACGTTCCTATTCCGATTACACTGATTGGAACTGACGCGAATCCCGGTGGCCCATTCGCTTATTCGCCGACAAAGCCAGTACATGGCGGCGTCACTATTAGCGGCAACATCGCCACCTACACGCCGGATACCGACTTCACAGGTCTCGATTCGTTCGATTACACCGTGACCGACACTAATGGCACGTCAGCGCCGGCCAGGGTCTCGATTACGGTGACGTCCGGTCCGCCTATCGCAAAATCGTTTGCGATCGAGATTCCTCACAACATGTCAGCGTCGATGACTGTCTCCGCGACGGATCCCAATGTCGGTACGTTCACTTTCACGTTCGCTCTCGTCAAACCGACATCGCACGGCACGGTTTCGCTAAGCGGCGATACGGCGATGTATACGCCGACGCACAACTACACCGGCCCCGACGAATTCACGTACACAGCGACGGACCTCAACGGAAAATCACTGCCCGCGACGGTAACCATTCTCGTGGATCCCGCACCGCCGGTAGCCGATCCAAAGACTGTTGTCGTTCCTTTCAATATGGCGAAACAAATTACGCTGTCCGGATCGGACAACGACAATCTCGGCGGTCCGTTCACGCTCACGTTCGCGCTGACATCGTCGCCTTCACACGGAACACTCAGCGCGATCAGCGGAAACCTCGTTACCTACACGCCGAACCATAATTATTCCGGTCCCGATTCGTTTACGTACGACACCACGGACATTAATGGCGAATCAAAACCGGCGCTCGTACAGATCACGGTACTGCCGCCCGGCGTGGGTCCGCCACCACCGCCATCCAGCACGAAAGCAATACCGACGCTCGGCACTTGGAGCCTGCTCGCCCTCGCCGGATTGATCGGATTGACGGCCATTCGTCGACAACGAAAGAGTCGATAGCCCCGCGAGTGCTTCCTCGGCACTCGCAAACAAAAACGCCGGCGCAAGACGGCGTTTTCCTATTCGACGTCAAAAAAAGTTTTAGTGTTTTAGCGTGCGACGCAAACGTTCCAGCGCTTCGAGCTGCGCCGTCGCCATCGCCAACTGCGACTGAGCTTCAGCGATTTCCATCTGATCGCCGCGATTCGCGATCGCGCGTTCGGCTTCTTCCTTCGCCCGACGCGCGGCGTTTTCGTCGATGTCTTTCGCACGCATCGCGGTATCGGCGAGGATCGTCACCACGCTCGGCTGCACTTCGAGAATGCCGCCGGAAACATAGAAGAACTGTTCCTCGCCATTCTCCGCGATCACGCGTACCTGACCCGGTTTCAAGCGCGTGATGAGCGGCGCGTGACGCGGCGCGATGCCGAGTTCGCCCATTTCGCCGGAGGCGATGACCATCTGCGCCTGTCCGTGGAAAATCTCGGACTCGGCACTGACGATGTCGCATTTGATGGTTGCCATGACGTTCCCGATTCCTTAGGCGATTAGGCCGCTTTCTTTTCCATGGTCTTGGCTTTCTCGAAGGCTTCTTCGATACCGCCGACCATGTAGAACGCCTGCTCCGGCAAATGATCGCATTCACCGTCGACGATCATCTTGAAGCCGCGGATGGTGTCTTTCAGCGACACGTACTTGCCCGGCGATCCGGTGAACACTTCGGCGACGTGGAACGGCTGCGAGAAGAATCGTTCGACTTTGCGCGCGCGCGACACCGTTGCTTTGTCGTCTTCTGACAGTTCGTCCATGCCGAGAATCGCGATGATGTCCTTCAGTTCCTTGTAGCGCTGCAACGTACCCTGCACGCGGCGGGCGACGTCGTAATGTTCCTGACCGATCACGTTCGGATCGAGCTGGCGGCTGGTTGACGCGAGCGGGTCGACGGCCGGATAGATGCCGAGCGACGCGATGTCGCGTGACAGCGCAACGGTCGAGTCCAAGTGCGCGAAGGTCGTGGCCGGCGACGGATCGGTGTAATCGTCCGCCGGCACGTACACGGCTTGGATCGAGGTAATCGAACCGGTCTTGGTCGAGGTGATGCGTTCCTGCAGCACGCCCATTTCTTCGGCGAGTGTCGGCTGGTAGCCCACGGCCGACGGCATACGGCCGAGCAGCGCGGACACTTCCGTACCGGCCAGCGTGTAGCGATAGATGTTGTCGACGAAGAACAGCACGTCGCGACCTTTGCCGGAGGCGTCTTTTTCGTCGCGGAAATATTCGGCCATGGTCAGGCCGGTCAACGCCACGCGCAGACGGTTGCCGGGCGGCTCATTCATCTGACCGTAGACCATCGCCACTTTCGATTCTTTCATGTTCTCGAGATTGACGACGCCCGCTTCGATCATCTCGTGATAGAAGTCGTTGCCTTCGCGCGTGCGCTCACCCACGCCCGCGAACACCGACAAACCGGCGTGCTGCGTCGCGATGTTGTTGATCAGTTCGAGCATGTTTACCGTCTTGCCGACGCCGGCGCCGCCGAACAGGCCGACCTTGCCGCCCTTGGCGAACGGACACACCAAGTCGATAACCTTGATGCCGGTTTCGAGCAGTTCGTTCGAGCTGGCCTGATCGTCGTAGCTCGGCGCCGCACGATGGATGACCCACTGTTCCTTCTCGCCGATCGGACCTTTTTCGTCGATGGGCGTGCCGAGCACGTCCATGATGCGGCCGAGCGTCTCGGTACCGACCGGCACCTTGATGCCTTCGCCGGTGTTGTTGACGAGCAGATTGCGCTTCAGGCCGTCGGTCGAGCCGAGCGCGATGCAGCGCACGACGCCGTCACCGAGCTGCTGCTGCACTTCGAGCGTGATCGGCAGCGCCGTGCCTTCGACTTTCAGCGCGTCGTACACCTTCGGCACCTGATCGCGCGGGAATTCGACGTCGACCACCGCGCCGATGATTTGGACTACTTTGCCTTGACTCATGATGTACTCCAGATATCTCTAAATTTGTTAGGGCGCGCGGCTCTTATGAAAAGTGCGTCCATGGATGGACGCTTTTTGATGTTCGCGATCATGGAAGATCGCACTCATACGGCCGCCGCGCCAGACACAATTTCCGAAATCTCTTGCGTGATCGCCGCCTGACGCGCCTTGTTGTAGATCAGCGTCAACGTGCCGATCGCCTTGGTTGCGTTGTCGGACGCGCTCTTCATCGCGACCATGCGCGCGGCGTGTTCGCTCGCGAGGTTTTCCAGCGTCGCCTGATAGACCAGCGATTCGATGTAGCGCGTCAGCACGTGTTCGAGCACGGATTCCGCGTCGGGTTCGTACAGGTAATCCCATTCGTGCGCCGTCACCAGCGATTCGCTCGGCGGCAGCGGCAACAGCTGATCGAACGTGGGCGACTGCGTCATCGTATTGACGAAGTGGTTGTACACGAGCGTGAGACGATCGATGCGACGCTCGATGTAAGCGTCGAGCATGACCTTGATCACACCGACCAGCTTTTCGACCTGCGGACGTTCGCCGAGATGCGACACGCTGCCGACGAGATTGACTTTCAGGCGGCGGAAAAAACCGGTCGCCTTGCTGCCGATGGCGATGATGTCGACTTCCGCGCCTTTCGATTGCCATTCGCGGATTTCGGCGAGCACCTTGCGGAACATGTTCGAATTCAGGCCGCCGGCCAGTCCGCGATCCGTGGACACGATGATGTAGCCGACGCGCTTGACCGTCTCGCGATCCTCGAGGAACGGATGACGAAATTCCGAATTGGCTTTCGCGATGTGGCCGATGACTTGCCTCATCGCGCGCGCGTACGGACGCGACGACTTCATCAAGTCCTGCGCCTTGCGGATTTTCGATGCCGAAACCATCTCGAGCGCGCGCGTCACCTTGCGGGTGTTGCCCACGCTCTTGATCTTCGTGCGGATTTCTCGTGCGCCTGCCATGGTCTTCTCTGTCTGCCGTCGCGCTTACCAGCTACCGGTTTTCTTGAACTCTTCGATGCCTTTCTTCAACGCGGCTTCGATGTCGTTGTTCCAGTCGGACTTGTCGTTCGCCGCCTTCACCCAGTCGCCGTAGTTGTTTGCGAAATGCGTGTGCAGGCCTTTTTCGAACGGCAGAATCTGCGCGATCGGCAGGTCGTCCAGATAACCCTTCTCGGCCGCGTACAACGTGATGGCGAGCTGCGCGACGGAGAGCGGCGCGTACTGTTTCTGCTTCATCAGCTCGGTCACGCGCTGGCCGCGTTCGAGCTGCGCACGCGTCGCCGCGTCGAGGTCGGACGCGAACTGCGCGAACGCCGCAAGTTCACGATACTGCGCCAGCGCGAGCTTCACACCGCCGGCGAGCTTCTTGATGATCTTGGTCTGCGCGGCGCCACCGACGCGCGACACCGACACGCCCGCGTTCACGGCCGGACGAATACCGGCGTTGAACAAATCGGTTTCCAAAAAGATCTGGCCGTCGGTAATCGAAATCACGTTGGTCGGAACGAACGCGGACACGTCGCCCGCCTGCGTTTCGATGACGGGCAGGGCGGTGAGCGAACCGGTCTTGCCTTTGACGGCGCCTTTCGTTTCGCGCTCGACATATTCCTCGTTCACACGCGCGGCGCGCTCGAGCAGACGCGAATGGAGATAGAACACGTCGCCCGGATACGCTTCGCGGCCTGGCGGGCGCTTCAGCAGCAGCGAGATCTGGCGATACGCCCACGCCTGCTTGGTCAGATCGTCATAAATGATGAGCGCGTCTTCGCCGATGTCGCGGAAGTATTCGCCCATCGCGCAACCGGAGTACGGCGCGATGTACTGCATGGCGGCCGAATCGGCGGCTGCGGCGGCGACGATGATCGTGTGCGCGAGCGCATCGTTTTCTTCGAGCTTGCGCACGACGTTGGCGATCGAGCTCTGCTTCTGGCCGATCGCGACGTAAATGCATTTCACGCCGGAATTCTTCTGGTTGATGATCGTGTCGATCGCGAGCGCGGTCTTGCCGGTCTGGCGGTCGCCGATGATCAGCTCGCGCTGGCCGCGGCCGATCGGAATCATCGAGTCGACGGATTTGTAACCGGTCTGCAGCGGCTGCGACACCGACTTACGCCAGATCACGCCGGGCGCGACTTTTTCGATCGGCGAGGTTTGCTGCGTCGTGATCGGACCTTTGCCGTCGATCGGCTGACCGAGCGCGTTCACGACGCGGCCGAGCAATTCGCGGCCGACCGGCACTTCGAGAATGCGGCCCGTCGTCTTGACGGTATCGCCTTCGCGCAGGTGTTCATAGTCGCCGAGCACGACGGAGCCGACCGAGTCGCGCTCCAGGTTCAGCGCGAGTGCGAACGTGTTGCCCGGCATTTCGATCATTTCACCGGCCATCGCATCGGCCAGGCCGTGGATGCGCACGATGCCGTCGGAGACGGAGACGATCGTGCCTTCGTTGCGCGCTTCGGCGGCGAGCTTGACCTTCTCGATACGAGTCTTGATCAGTTCGCTGATTTCGGATGGATTGAGCGTGGTGGCCATGGTCGAATTTCCTCGTCGTGCGCCGAATGACGCAACGTCTTGA
>CAZZWP010000096.1:0-11769 GCA_964657965.1 uncultured Rudaea sp.
CTGGCCGCTTCGTTTAGTCTCCTGCTCCCGAGGTTGTCGCGAGCCGGCAGATTGCAACTGGTTTCTCCTCGCGCGTGCGGAATGCCCGAGCAGATTGCCGACAGCGCCGCTCCTTGTCTGCTCAACACACGGCACGAGCCTTGCTGCGTGCAGACCTTCCAGAACTTTTTTGAGTTGGACGTCGAGAAACGCGACGCATGCCGGCGTCCGCTCGCAAACGAAAACCACATCTATTACCTACCGCAGGAAGCGAATTCATGGCTACGAAGAACAAGAAGCAAACCGCGACGTCCGCAAAAAAAGGCGATGACATCGGCAATGGCGGCGAGTTACATCAGCGCCTCGACGGTAAAAACGAGGCGCTGACCACCAATCAGGGTCTTCGCATTTCCGACAATCAAAACTCGTTGCGCGCCAATACACGCGGTCCCACGCTTCTCGAAGATTTCATTCTGCGTGAGAAGATCACGCACTTCGATCACGAACGTATTCCGGAACGCATCGTGCACGCGCGCGGATCGGCGGCGCACGGTTTTTTTGAACTGACCGCGTCGCTGAAAAAGTATACGCGCGCGAAAATTCTTACCGAGGTCGGCGTGCGCACGCCGGTATTTACGCGTTTCTCCACAGTGGCCGGCGGGGCCGGTTCGGTGGATACGCCGCGCGACGTGCGCGGATTCGCCGTGAAGTTTTATACGTCCGAAGGCAACTGGGACTTGGTGGGCAACAACATTCCCGTCTTTTTTATTCAGGATGCAATCAAGTTCCCGGATCTCATCCACGCTGTGAAGATGGAACCCGATCGCGGTTTTCCGCAATCCGCGACGGCCCACGACACATTCTGGGATTTCATCGGCCTCACGCCGGAATCGATGCACATGGTTATGTGGGCGATGTCGGACCGCACGATTCCGCGTTCACTGCGCATGATGGAAGGGTTCGGCATCCACAGCTTTCGACTCGTGAATGAAAAAGGCGAATCGACGTTCGTGAAATTTCATTGGCGCCCAAAACTAGGAGCGCAGTCGACGCTTTGGAACGAAGCCGTCAAACTGGCGGGCGCCGATCCGGATTTTCACCGTCGCGATTTGTTCGAGGCCATCACCAGCGGCAGTCCGCCGGAATGGGAGTTTGGCGTTCAGTTGTTCACGGAAGACCAAGCGGATAAATTTCCGTTCGACCATCTCGATGCCACAAAACTTATCCCGGAAGAATTGGTGCCGCTCAAAATCATCGGCCGCATGGTGCTCGATCGCTGGCCGGATAACTTTTTCGCGGAGACCGAACAGGTTGCCTATTGTCCATCGCACATCGTGCCGGGTATCGATTTCAGCAACGATCCGTTGCTGCAGGGAAGGCTATTTTCCTATCTCGATACGCAGCTCAGCCGGTTGGGCACGCCCAACTTCCATCAGCTTCCCGTCAACGCGCCGAAATGTCCGTTCGCGAATAATCAACGCGATGGAAAGATGCAGCATCAAATTCCGAAAGGACGCGTGGCGTATGAACCCAGTTCTCTGGAGCCGGCACGCCGCGAAGACGCAAAGGCGGGATTTACCTCATTCGGTTCCGACGAGCGCGGTCAGCGCGGTCGCATCCGCGCCGAAACGTTCGCCGATCATTACTCGCAAGCGCGCTTGTTCTTGCGCAGCCAGACACCTTACGAACAGACGCACATCGCGAGCGCGCTCGTGTTCGAATTGTCGAAAGTCGCGACGGACCATGTGCGAAACCGCATTGTCGGGCATCTGCGTTTGATCGACGAATCGCTCGCCAAGCGCGTTGCCGGTGGGCTGGGAATCGAGATGCCGGTCGCGCCGAGCGCCGCGGCGAAACTGGTCGATATGAAACCTTCGCCTGCGCTCAGCATCATTCAAAAGGCGCGTGGCACGCTGGAAGGGCGCACGGTCGGCGTATTAATCGGCGATGGCGCCGATCAATCGGTCGTGAAGAAAATCCGCAAACTTGCCGAGAGTGAGGGCGCGACGGTAAAAATCGTCGCCCAAAAAATCGCGGGTGCGGACGGTCAGCTGGCAGGTACGCCATCCGTGGTATTCGACGCGGTCGCGATTCTTGTCGGTAAAGACAAAGCGTTGCCGCTCGATGCCGATGCGCAGGATTTCGCGCGTGACGCATTCGGACATCTAAAAGCGATTTTCGTCGACGACGCAGGATTGAAGTTTTTGGAAGCCAATGGAATAACGCCGGATAACGGTATCACGCAAGATCCGGCGAAATTCATAGAAGCCGCCAAGACGCGGCAATGGGATCGCGAGGCGAAGATTCGCGTTGCTCCGTAAGTTGGCAAACGCGACGTGGAGAACGGCACGGTCCAAGAACCGTGCCTCGGTTTTTTCCATTGGTGGTGAAAACTAAATCACCCAACCGTTACTTGGCGTCACCGAACTCTTTATGCCACTTTTCAACATATTGAACGAGCGAGTCGCCACTTGGATCGATCAAATCGTCAATCAACCAGCAAGCGGTAGGCGTATCGCGTTGCAGAACGAGTGTTGCGTGCTTCTGCTCGTGGTGCGTCGTGTCGAGAATGAACGGATAAGTCATCGATATCTTCGCTTCGACGCCTGAGTTGCTGGCGGTCGCGAACACGACGGGCTTTCCGATCTTTCCGTCCTGCGCATCGGTCCACGGATCTGATTCGATCGCGCAGACTTCGCCTTGTGCGCATTTGAATTCGCGGTCCAACGCGTGGAAAAATCGTGGTGTGATGATTGATTTTATCTTGGCAGGATTTTCCGAAGAAAACGCAGCATGCTTTTCGAAAAACGATTGAGCGACGGCAACGGGATCGTCACTTCCGCAGGCGGCGAAGGCGCTGTGCGACGTTAGCATCAACAGGCAAGCCAACGTTGTAGCGAGACGGATTTTCATAACGGGCCCTAACGCTGTGTTTGTGCGGCGACTGCCGCGTGCAGGAAAGTCTATCGTAACGGTGATGGTTGTTTTTGATCGAGTGCCGACACTCCGATAAAAATCAAGCCTGCCGCGGCGGGTCCATGACTTCGTCACCGCGAAAGGTAAAAAAGACATGCCGAATCCGCTCGTCGATCTGTCTGACGGTGATCGCCATGGCGTCGAGTTGCTCGGCGACTGCGGCGTGGACGGCCTGATCGTGTTGAAGGACGGATAGGGCGATTATGATGGTGTTCGGCCCAAGATGGAGCGACGTGAGGTAAGAGCAGCGACCTTCGTATCCCGCGCGTTTCAGTGCATCTTCGATTTCTGCCTGCAGGGCGGGCGTCACGGCTTCGCCCGCGATGAGGCTGCGCGTCGCGTTGGCGATGACATACGAGTTTGCGATCAGCAACAGACCGATGCTGATCGAAGCGGCGGCGTCCAGCCAAAGCACCTTCAGCACTACACTGCCGAGGATGCCAAGGGCAGCGATGGCGATACCGATCAACGCGGCGGAATCTTCCAACAGGCTTTCGTACATGTTGGGGTCTTTGGACAGTTTGATGAAGCGCCACATCGACACGCGCTTGCCGTCTCCCGGGTGGCGCGCAATGATGCGACGGGACGCGCGGTAACCGGCGATGAGCGAGCCGCCTTCGAAGATGGTGGAAACTCCCAGAACGGCCAGACTCAAAACGAATGAGTCGATCGGATGCGGATGTTTGAGTTCTTGAATGCCCTGGTAGATCGACACCGCGCCGCCGGCGAACAACACCATGACGGCGACCATGAACGCCCAAAAATATACTTCGCCGTCGTATCCGAACGGATGGCTGCGGTCGGCGTTCTTCTTGCTGCGATGCGTCCCAAAAAGAAGCAGGAGCTGATTCACGCAATCCGCAGAGGAGTGAATGGCTTCCGTCAGCATGGCACTCGATCCGGAGAAGGTGGCCGCGACAAACTTCGAGGCCGCTACCAGCACATTGCCGGTAAGCGCGGCATAAACGACTCCTTTCGAATCCTCAGACATCCCGGTACTGCCCGTTTATGCAACGCAGGCATTGTAGGGAATAAAGCTATTTTGCGTGCGCTTCTTCTATAGGTGCGTGCAGTGACTAGCATGACCCATCAACGCGGTCTCAACAGGGCTCGCGCCTCTGCAATTCCCTGATGACGCGATCAGTTCGTGACGGGTTCGAATCCATTCTTGAAAATGGTGTCGGTAACATCGCCTTGCCACTCATAAGCGCCGATGTCGGCGGACAATCCGAAAACGCGCGTGAATCCGCGCTCGTCCTTACTAAATCCGTGCGGGTTTGACCCGTGGTCGATGGCCGGACTCGTCGATGCCAACGCATGCGTCTGTGCCGCGCCGAAGCCGTTGCCGTTGGCAGCGAGCGGTTGTAACAGCGGGTCGACGCCGATCAACGTGTCGGCGGGTACTGCGCCGTTGTTCTGAGGGATTTTAATCAGATTATGCGAACCGGTGATCGCCGCGCGGGCGACTATGTCGAAACTCGCTCCGCCCGAACTGGATTTGTTGTTGGAGATGATGGTGCTCTCCAGTTGCAGCGTGCCACCCGGATAAAGATAGATGCCCGCCGACGTACCGGACGACGTATTGAATGCAATCGTCGTGTTTTGAATGAGAAGGGGCACTGAGGCAAAGATAGCCGATGAACCGGTCGTTGCTGTGTTGGTCGAAATCGTGCTGTTCTGAATGGTTGCGTTTACGCCCACGATGACGAGCGCGGCATTGTTGACGGATTGATTGTGGTCGAACGTCGAATACGTAATCGCCGACTGTCCTTTCGCGTAGGCGCCGCCCGCACTGCTGGCAGTGGACGTCGCCGTATTTCCGCTGATGGCGCTGGCGATCAAGGTTAGGCCTCCTTGCGCGTCGACGCCGCCGCCAACGGCCGTGCCCATTTTTCCAAGCGCATGATTTGCCGATGCCCCGCTTTGAAACAGCTCGACGGATCCTTCGGCGAAAATGCCGCCGCCCGCAGCGAGCGTGTTGGTATCGGTCGAGTCGGACGTAGCGACGGTGTTGTTGTTGGCACCGCCAAAATTCAGATACACCGACGCGCCGGAGAAAATGCCACCGCCGAGCGCCTGCACGCCACTGGCACTGCTGTGCGACACGGTACTTTGCTGGCCGTGTACGTTGCCGACAGCGTAAATCGCACCGCCTTCAGCCTCGCCCTGGATATTGCCGACCTGGCAATAGGAAAGCGAAGAGGCATTCAACGAAACGCCGCCGTTGGAAAGCACACATCCGCCTCTGGCGGATCCGGTGCTTGAGTTGTACTTGAGATACCCGTTCGTCAAACTGACGCCGTTGAGATAAAGCAGACCGCCCGTGCCGGTATGCTCGATCACCCGACTCTTCATCGCCGCATCGATGGCGATAGCGTGCGACGATTGCAGAGTAAAGTTGCTTTGCGAAATGACGATCTGGCCGCTCGCCAGCGTGATGGCGCTGCACGTGAGACTGCTCAAATCCGCCGTGTCGTTGTCGCCGACCGCATGATCGATCACGTAGCGCAGCGTGCCGGCGCTGCCGTCATCGGCGCAACTGGTTACTTCGTATGTCGTCGCATCGTTCGGTTGAATCGGCCCGGCGGCCGCCGATCCGCACGTGGCCGCCAGCGCCGAGGCGAGGGCCGTCGAAAGCAACGTTCGACGCAGTACTCGTTTCCGAAAAGATTGCATTTTCATCGCGCGTTCCTCGTGTTTCATGAGGTTACGCGTTATGGTGCCGACTACTGACATCGGCCGTGAATCGGTGCCGTCCGTCAGTCATCGCGTGTGCGTAGTCAGCTCAAAAACGTATTTCTTTGTAAGCGGCGCGACACAGGTAAACCCTTGAGTCGTCCTACAGGAAACTGACTGCTCGGAGATGTTGTTATGAGTTCCAAGCTGGCGTCAATTCTCGTCGCGCTGATCGCGCTGGCGGGGTGTTCTTCGGTTCCCACCACCTTGCGCGGCAACTTTGTCGATGTTCCGCAGGCGCAAGCAGCGTCGCCGGTTTATGCAGGAACGGAAGTCCGTTGGGGTGGCGTGGTCGTCGGTACGCGCGAATCGAGCCGAGGTGAATGCCTTGAGATCGCCGCGTTTCCTCTGGACACTTACTATGAGCGACCGTACGCGCCCGATTCGTTTAGCCATGCCGCACTTTTCAGAAAGGATGTCGTCAACTACGCATTGACCAGCACGCATCGCGACGCTATGCCTGCGCGATTTCTGGCATGCGACGTATCGCACGTCGATGCAGACCGAGACCACACCGGCGCCGTGCTTACGTTGACCGGGATGATCGAACCGGCGGCCATGGTTGACGTGGTGGACGACTCCTGCAACTCAGCCGTCGCCGGTGGCGTATGGCAACGAAACGAGCGTATCCCAAATTATATCGGCACCACTCACGAATCCAATGACGGACGATGCACGGTATCGCTTCCCACCATTCGAACCCAATCGATATACGCCTGGAAAGAGCCGCCCGGCGCGTCGGTGTTCCACGCGCCGCAATAGGCTCGTTCCAAAATTGACTGTGAACTAAGACGGCAATTTCTTCCTCAAATATCCTTCGCGCTGTCGCCGGCGTCCACTTCGAACTCTGCGCCCGTAATAAGCGCGGCGGCATCAGAGGCAAGAAATACCGCCATCGGTGAAATGTCCTCCGGCTGGAGCCAGCCGACTTTCAGCGGCACCGTCGGCGCGCGGCTGTCCCATGCTTCTTGCGGGGCGGGATGGTCGGGCGGCTTCTGTCCGTTCTCGGCCATGCTTTCTTTCAAGCGCGTTTCGTAACGTGTGAGCGCGGTATCGACCAGCCCAGGAATAAGCGCGTTGACGGTGATGCCGTAGGTACCCCATTCCATGGCGGCCGATTTCATCAATCCCAGAATTCCCCACTTCGACGCCGAATAGCTCGACGCATCTTTAGTACCGTGTTTGCCTTGCATGGAAGACAAGACAATGAAGCGTCCATATTTTCGCGCGACCATTTTTGGGGCGAAGGCGCGCAGCGTATTGGCGGTGCCGTTGAGATTGTTGTCGATGACATCGCGCCAGTCGGCGTCGTCCATTTCGAGTAACGGCTTCCAGCGTTGGATCGCGGCGTCGGCCACGACGATATCTATTTTGCCGTAGGTTTTCTCGATGTCGTCCGCCGCGCGACGCAGGGCGCCGATATCGCGGATGTCCGCCTTGATCGCCATACCGCGCCGGCCTGTCGCTTTGATCTGGCGCACCGTCTCATCCAGATCTTCTGGACGCGCAGGCTTTGCGTTCGACGCGGCACTGACAAACCCTGCGATGTCGATCACGACGACGTCGGCGCCATTGACAGCCAGTTCCACCGCGATCGCGCGTCCGATCCCGCGTGCGCCGCCGGTCACCACGGCGACCTTGCCCGTGAGGTTCGAGCCGCGATTGGCTTTGATGGGCCCAGACGATTGACTATCACTCGGCTCCGGCATCGGCTTTCCATCGAGTTCGTTAGGCTCGGTTTCGGTGCGACCTGGACTCTGCGCGGCGAAAGCCGTCGCCGCCATAATTCCGGCGCTCATCGTTCCCGCCCGCACGAGCATCGTGCGGCGTGCTGCATTGACGTCGCCGATCGAATCACGTCCTTGTGTCATAAAAATCCTCCTTGAATTAGCGCCAGTTAACCCTTGGATGGCAAGTTGGAAATTTTGGCGTGGTCGCCCACTTTCGGCTTCATCCCAGTCACTGCCGCGGTCAGCATTAAAGCACCGGCAAACACTTTGTTCGGTCCGTCCCAAATTTCGATTTCACTCGACGCCACATCAAGGACGCGAATGGCCGGATCTTCCGGCGAATCCCACCAGGCCTTCACGAACGGCGTCCACAGATCACGAATGCGTGCACGATCATTGGCCACGGTGACGGTGCCTGTCACCGACACATACGAATTGCCGTCGATAAAAAACACGACGCCTTGTTCACCGCTGTTGTTTGTCTTGCGCGAATCGGCGGCGGTGAGGAACGAAATCGTGTGCGAGTGTTCGTCCACGTGCGCACTCATCGGTCGCGCGACAGGCTTGGCGCCTTCAAGAGTAACCAGCGTGGCGACACGCGTTTTCTGCGCGATCGACCAAGCACGGTCAATCAGTTCTTGTGTGTCCTTATTTGTCTGTTCTTCGTTAGCCATCGATCTCTCCTTAGTTGTGAAAAGCTATCGTCCGTGGATTTCTTACCTAATATTCTTAAGACGCAATAAAACCATCATGACCGCACGGCGGACGAGAAGAATATCTTGCACAACGCGCCATCTCCTTTTTCATGAAATGACACGTCGAAATTTCAGAACTCATGACGGAGTAATGCCGCCGAAGTGTTCCTCGGCGGCGTATTGAAGTTGGTGCGTAGAAGTTACGGCGAGGTTTTCTTCATGCAGGCGTTGTACTCGTCACGCGACAACTGGCCGTCATGATTGGTATCGCAGCTTTTAAAGCGATGGTTAAGCTGTGAATTGGAAGCCACATCGGAGGGCGTCAAATATCCGTGACGGTTCGCATCCATCGAATCGAACGTGTTGGTGCCAGCCTCGTCGCCCGTCTGGCCACCCATTCGTGATGCGCTCGTTCCAGGCGGGCTTCCGTTTGGAGTGCCTCGTGTCCCGTCCGCGTTTCCTGACTTATCGCCTGATCCTGTGCTTCCGTTGCGACTGTCAGTGGTGCTTTGGTTGGACGTCGTGTCCTGGGCGAATGCGTAGCCTGATCCGACGAGAAGCGTCAGCACTAAAATAAATTTCCCTTTCATGAAAGTCTCCTTTTTGTTTACGGTCATAAATCAGTCGTCCCGCGCCGAGCGGCTCGGTAAAAATCTGGGAGCACAGGTCGTGCCGAGTGTTGACCCTAAATTAAGGGATTCAAGGCAGATACGATCATTCGTTTCAGCACCAAGCGAGAATCGGATACGGTAAAATGCATGTCGCGTTAAGGCCGCGTATACAAAAGTGAAGTAAATCGACTGCATTTTCTCGACGTTGATCGCCTTTTACCATCGGCCGGAATCAATTGAACATGCGCAGTCGCACTGACTCGGAATCGCGTGGATTGATTACGCACGACACGATTGCGCCGACGCGTTGTCCGCAGCGAAAGAATAGTCGACGAAGTTGAATATCGTTAGTGGTGCCCGGGAGAGGACTCGAACCTCCACGACTTGCATCGCTAGCACCTGAAGCTAGTGCGTCTACCAATTCCGCCACCCGGGCAGGGTGCGAGGCTGCGCTTAAGCGCAGGGCCGCGAAGATACTTTCCACGCACTGCAAAGTCAATTATTGCTTGCATCGCTGGCGTGGCTGGGCGACCCTGCCCGCTCGATTGGAAGGGAAGCGCTACGTGAAACAGAAACGGCCCGGAAAACCGCTGCAACCATCAGCGGCAAAAAAGACGGCGAAGCGGCCAGGATGGATGCCCGAACTGCCGCCGCCGAATCGCCCAGTGCGCGGAGCGACACCGCCTGCAACGAGAAGGAATGCTCCGAAGCGTGAGATCGATCCGCAATCGCAACGCGAGGCGG
This sequence comes from uncultured Rudaea sp., assembly GCA_964657965.1. Taxonomy (GTDB): domain Bacteria; phylum Pseudomonadota; class Gammaproteobacteria; order Xanthomonadales; family Rhodanobacteraceae; genus Rudaea. Next base: position 9,472 of record CAZZWP010000096.1, read on the forward strand.
AACGCTATGAGCACCCGATTCCCAGCCGTGAGGCGTTGCTCAAGTATCTGAGCGATCGCGCGCAGCTGCTCACCGCCGAAACGATGGCGCAGGATCTGGGCTTGACCAGTCCGCGCGATTTCGAGGCGCTAACCAAACGCCTTGCCGCCATGTTGCGCGACGGGCAGCTGATCCAGAATCGCCGCGCCGGCTACGGCGTTGCATCGCGGTTGGATTTGATTCCGGGATCGATCATCGCGAACGCGGAAGGTTTCGGATTTCTGCGGCCCGATGCGGGTGGCGACGATATTTATCTGTCGCCCGCCGAGATGCGCAAAGTGATGCACGGCGATCGCGTGCTCGGCAATATCGTCGGCGCGGATCGTCGCGGTCGCAAACAAGGCGCGATCGCCGAAGTGTTGGAACGTCGCATGACGCGACTCGTCGGCCGCATCGTGGTTCAAGACGGAGTCACCGTCGTCGCGCCTGACGACAAACGTCTGCATCAGAACATTCTGATTCCGCCGGGCAAGACGCGTGGCGCGCAGTCGGGACAAATCGTCGTCGCAGAGATTCTCGAACCACCGACCGCGTATCGTGGCCCCGTCGGTGAAGTATTGAGTGTGCTCGGCGATCGGTTGAAACCATCGCTCGTCGTCGAAATGGCGATTGCAAGCCACGGCATTCCGAACGAGTGGCCAGAAAAAACACTGCGCGAAGCCGCGCTTGTCGAACCGCAGGTTTCGCCGGCGGATATCGAAGGCCGGATCGATTTGCGTGATATGCCGCTCGTGACGATCGACGGCGAAGACGCGCGCGATTTCGACGATGCCGTGTTTGCGGAGCCCGTGGGCGGAGGATTTCGATTGATCGTCGCCATTGCGGACGTGTCGCATTACGTGCGGCCGGAAACCGCGCTGGACGACGAAGCACAGAAGCGATCGACGTCCGTCTATTTTCCTGGCTTCGTCGTACCGATGTTGCCCGAAACCTTGTCGAACGGCATTTGCTCGCTCAATCCCAACGTCGATCGGCTGTGCATGGTGTGCGACATGCGCGTTGATTTCGAGGGCAACGTCAGTAATTCCAAATTTTATCCCGCGGTGATGCGCTCGCATGCGCGCCTCACCTACACGCGCGTATGGGACGTGCTCGGCGAACGATCGGCCGATGCGCGCGCTGAGTTAAAAAGTATACTTCCGCAGCTCGAACATCTGCATCAGCTCTACAAGATTCTCGCGAAGGCGCGGCAGCGTCGTGGCGCCATCGATTTCGACAGTCATGAAGTCAAATTCCGCCTGGGACCTGCGGGCGATGTGGTGCAGCTCGGCAGCGAACCGCGCAACGATGCGCATAAGCTGATCGAAGAATGCATGATCGCCGCGAACGTCGAAGCCGCGCGCTATTTGTCGAAGCAGCAAATTCCCGCGTTGTATCGCGTCCATGCGCCACCGCCGGCGACGAAGTATGAAGACCTTCTCGAGTTCCTCCGTGAATTCAGTCTGCGCATGCCGCCGCTGACGCAAGTCAAACCCGCCGATTTCTCATCGCTGCTCAAGAAAATCAAAAAGAGGCCGGACAGTGGATTGATCGAATCGGTGTTGCTGCGCTCGCAATCACTCGCGGTTTACAGCCCGGAAAATTCCGGTCACTTTGGACTGGCGCTCGATGCGTACGCGCATTTCACGTCACCGATTCGTCGTTATCCGGATTTGCTTGTGCATCGCGCGATTCGCTATGCGATCGGCAAAGGCAAACCTTCGGCTTACACGTACAGTCCGAGCACGATGGCGACGCTGGCCACCCATTGTTCGCACAACGAGCGGCGTGCCGACGAAGCGGAACGCGACGTCGACGAGCGTTATAAATGCGCATGGATGGAAAAGCACGTCGGCAGCGAATTCGACGGCATCGTTTCCGGCGTTACGTCATTCGGTTTATTCGTCGAGTTGACGGAATCGCAAGTGAGCGGGCTGGTGCACATCACGCAATTGCCCAACGATTATTACCACTTCGATCCGATCCGCCATTTATTGAGCGGCGAACGGCGCGGTTTGAAATTCCGATTGGGCGATCCGGTGCGCGTACAGGTTCTGCGCGCGAGCCTGGAAGATCGCAAAATCGATTTTCGTTTAGTTGCCGAGGAACAGAAAGGAAAGAAACGCGCATGACCGGTGAGTTGTTGTTTGGAATTCATTCCGTCGAATCGGCGTTGAATCACGATCCGACCAATATCCTCGAACTGTATTTCGAGTCCGACAGTCAGAACGCGCGTATCAAGGAACTCTCCGATCGCGCGCGCGACCTGGGACTCAAACC
>CAZZWP010000097.1:0-11714 GCA_964657965.1 uncultured Rudaea sp.
TTGACGTCGGAATTAGTGTTGTTGGTATCGTTATCAGGTTCAGACACAGAATGACCTCGCACGGAGCGCCGTGGAAACGGGCTTATGGCAGGTTGAAAGAATCGGGGAGGAGTTGCGGGGCGGTCGCCCGGCAGACATCTCTAACTTAGCACTGCGGTTGAAGCACGTCCAGCACCGCACATGCTGCAATAGGTATTTTTAGCTTTTTTAGCAGATCGCGCAAGTGCGCCTTGCACGATCTGCCAAAAGAATCGATAAACGTAAAATTGAATCAGCCGGTCGCTTGGGCTTTGCTAGGCACACCGATCGTTTTGTCGATCAGTTGTGTCAACTGCGTTTTGCTGACCGCACCGATCTGCGTCGCCTGGACTTTTCCGTCCTTGAAAATCATCAACGTCGGAATGCCGCGCACGTTGTAGTTGCGCGGCGTCTTCTGATTGTGATCGATATTGATCTTGGCCACTTTCAGCTTGCCGGCATATGACTGCGCCACCTCGTCGAGGATCGGCGCGATCATCTTGCATGGCCCGCACCATTCGGCCCAGAAATCGACGAGCACCGGCTCGCTGGACTTCAAAACCTGTTCGTCGAACTGGTCGTCGCTCACCTGGGCAATGGCTGTACTCACGTTATTCTCCGTTGAAACTTGGGCTATCGACTGCGGCCGGGCCGCGCTTGGGCTACAATCACCTGGTTACTGCGTGGTTCTTGGGCTGGCCCTTGCATTCCGGTGTTATGGATCGCATTTCAGCCGAAGCCCGGATCCAATTCAAGTGTGAAGCATGTCAAGTTGGGCCTTTCCTGCGTTGTTTCAAGACGCGCAAACGCCGGCATTCCTTACACCGCGGCGCCCCTTCCGAATTCGATATTAAATGCATCAGCAACCGCTTACCGATACCTTCTTCGATAGCTTCAACCTGCATCCCAGCGTGCTTTCCGGCCTGCATGCAGCGGGCTTTACGCGCTGCACGCCGATTCAGGCGCTGACGCTGCCGCTCGCACTCGCCGGCAAAGACGTCGCGGGACAAGCGCAAACCGGCACGGGTAAAACCGCGGCCTTTCTCGTTGCCGTTCTCAATCGACTGTTGACGCAACCCGCGTTTCCCGAACGCGGCACGCACGATCCGCGCGCGCTCATCATCGCGCCGACGCGTGAGCTGGCGATTCAGATCGACAAAGATTTCCGCAACATCGGCGGCGATACAGGATTGAAGTCCGCGCTGATTTACGGCGGCGTCGATTACGACAAGCAGCGCCAGCAACTGCGTGACGGCGTCGACATCATCATCGCCACGCCGGGCCGTTTGATCGATTACTTCAAGCAGCACGTGTTTTCGTTCCGCGCCGTCGAGATCATGGTGATCGACGAAGCCGATCGCATGTTCGATCTCGGCTTCATCAAGGACGTGCGTTTTTTGATGCGCCGTTTGCCCGAGCGCGATCGCCGTCAGTGTCTGTTGTTTTCCGCCACGCTGAGTCATCGCGTGCTCGAGCTCGCGTACGAGCACATGAACGAAGCGGAAAAGCTTACGGTCGAAACGGAATTCGTCACCGCCGACCGCGTGCGCCAAGTCGTTTATTTTCCGGCGACCGAAGAAAAACTGCCGCTGCTAATCGGATTGTTGTCGCGTACCGACGCAAGCCGCAGCATGGTGTTCGTCAACATGAAAGTCGCCGCGGAAAAAGTCGCGCGTCGATTGGAGCGCCAAGGGTTCGCCGTCGGCATGCTGTCCGGCGACGTGCCGCAGAAGAAACGGCAAAGTCTGCTCGGCAAGTTCCAGCGCGGTGAAATCGAAATTCTCATCGCCACCGACGTTGCCGCGCGCGGACTGCACATTCCCGACGTCAGCCACGTCTTCAATTACGATCTGCCGCAAGACGCCGAAGATTATGTGCACCGCATCGGCCGCACCGCGCGGCTCGGCGCCGAAGGCGATGCGATCAGTTTCGCGTGCGACATGTACGCGCAGGGGTTGCCCGAGATCGAAACGTACATCGGCCAGAAAATTCCCGTCGCGAGCGTCGATCCGAGTTTGCTCGTCGCACCGCCGCCGCGCACGCGCGCGATGCCGGTGCAGACAGAAGATGAAGACGACGGTTCGATCTCCACCGCGCCGCCGCCACGCAAAAACGCTAAGTCATCGTCATCGCGCGGGCCGCGTGCGCCATCACGCACACCGCGCACTGCGACGCCGGTCGCGAAAGTGGCGCCTGCGGTTCAAACTCCAGCAACCAACGGCACGACGCCAGCGGATCCCGCCGATGCGGCGCGAAAACGCCGCCGCCGTGGCGGCCGTGGACGGCATCGCGACGGCTCCGAAAAGACCGCATCGTCGGACGTCACCGTGCAGAAATCGCCGGCGCAAAAATCCACGTCGCGAGAATCGCCCGCGCGCACGCGCTCTTCCACACGCGCCACTGTGGAAATCCCGGTACCCGTTCAGGCAGCGCAAAAAAAACAGGGATTTTTCCGCCGTCTCGGCAATCTGTTCAAACGTTCTTAATAGCGTCCTGCTACAGTTCGCGGTGGGGAAATCGCGAGTAGCTGTCGCATGCTGAATGCGTTGTCCAATGCCGACCAAGCCAGAGTTTCGCGACTCGGCGCACTATCTGTGTGCGCGATCGCCGGCGTCGTCTGCATCTGGACTCTCGCCAAGCTGGTGTGGCTTGCGATCCCGCAATCGCGGGACGACATCGCCGCAGCACCGTCCACGCCGGCACCATCATCGGCCGCCTCGATGTCGATCGCCAAATGGCACCTCTTCGGCAATCCGCAAAATCCCGCACTGGTTCACGCTGTCGGCGCGTCGGCGACGACGCTGAAACTCACCTTGCGCGGCACGCTGTCGTTGGCGGATGCCAAGCAAGGCATGGCGATGATCGCCGATGAGCACGGCGGCGAAAGCGCGTACAAAGTCGGCGATGCGATCAACGACAACGTCAAACTCGCCGAGGTGTATTCGGATCATGTGGTGCTCATGCACGAAGGTGTGCCGGAGACGCTGACGTTGCCGCGCCCGGAAGAACACGCGCCGTCGGCCGACCCCAGCGCATCGCGCGTGGCGAGCAAAAATTCCCCGGCCGGCAGTGCGTCGAGCATTCCACCCGGTTACGTGCCGCCGCAAATGGCCAACGGTGCCGTCGATTTCAACAAAGCGCAAAAAAACCTGCAGATCGATCCCATGCAGCTGGCCAAGCAAGTGCACATCGAACCCGTTTTCGAGAACGGCAAGATTGCCGGCGCGCGTTTGTCGGGCGCGGGCGATATCGGCGCGTTGATGAACAAAGCCGGGCTGCGGCCGGGCGACGTGGTCACGTCGATCAACGGCACGGCGCTGACGAGTCTGTCCGATCCACAAGCATTCGTAGACAATCTGAAAAGCACGTCCAGTTTGCAAGTCACGGTTCTCCGCGACGGCAAACCGGCGACGCTCACGGTAAGCCTGCGTTGATAATGATGATGAACGTTGTAGAGAATACGCGCCGATGATCCGATTCTTTTTTGTCGTCCTTTTTGCACTCGTCGCCGGTGTCGCCATCGCGCAACCCGGATCATCCAGCGCCGGCGCGCCCGCCGCCACTCCGCCCGGCACGCACACGCTGAACATGAAAGACGCCGATATCGAAGCGCTGATCGCGACGGTCTCGGAAATCACCGGCAAGAATTTCATCCTCGGACCGAACGTGCAGGGCAAAGTCACCGTCGTCTCGGCCAAGCCGATGAAGCCGGACGAAATCTACGACGTGTTTTTATCCGTGTTGCGCGTGCACGGCTACGCGGCCATTCCGTCCGGAAGCATGATCAAGATCGTGCCGGAAGCGATGGCGCAACAAGACGGCTCGGGCGGACTCAACGGAAGTCACGTCCACGAAGCCGACGAACTCGTCACGCAGATCGTGCCGGTGAAGCACGTCGCGGCGACGGAACTCGTTCCGATACTGCGTCCGCTGATGCCGCAAGGCGCGCAGCTCATCGCGCATCCGGGTTCCAACTCGTTGGTGATTTCCGATCGCGCCGGCAATGTGCAACGCGTCGTGAGCATCATCGAGCGCATCGATACGGTTTCGGATTCCGGCGTCGAAGTAATTCCACTCCAGCACGCGAGCGCCGCCGAAGTGGCACGTACGCTCGCCCAGTTGGCCGACACGAAAACCAATGGCGCGGCGGATCTCGGCGATCAACCGAAAGTGTTCGCCGACGAACGCACGAATTCGATCCTGCTGTCCGGCGGCAAAAGTGGCCGCTTGCGCATGCGCGCGCTGATCACGCATCTGGACACGCCCATGAACAACGGCGGCGATACGCAAGTCATTTATCTCAGCTACGCGACGGCAAAAGATCTCGTCCCAATTCTGCAAGGCGTTGCCGCTACATTGACCGGCGAAGCGCCGCCCGGAAAAACCGGCGCTGCCACCACTGGCGGAACAGGCGCCGCTGCGGCAGGCGCGTCGACGGCCACGATCCAGGCCCACGAAGAAGACAACGCGCTCGTCATCAGCGCGCCGCCCGCCGTGTTCCGCTCGTTGGCCGCCGTCGTCCATCAACTCGATATTCGACGCGCGCAAGTATTGATCGAGGCGGTGATCGCGGAAGTCTCTGCAGAAACCGCGAACGAACTCGGCGTGCAATGGCAGTTTCCCATCGGCGACAACAATCATCTCGCCGGCGGCACCAATTTCACCGGCAATTCGCCTGGCAACAATATCCTTACCGCGACCGCCGGACTGAATTCTTCGACACCCTCGGCCACGTTCGGCAATGGATTGCAGCTTGGTTATTTCGACACGCTCAGCTTGAATGGGAAACCGATCTTGAATATCGGCGCGCTGTTATCCGCGCTGCAAAGCACGAACAACAACAACATCCTTTCGACGCCGTCGGTGCTGACGCTCGATAATCAAGAGGCAATGATCAAAGTCGCCGAAGAAGTGCCGTTTCTCACCGGCTCGTACACGACCAACACCGGTTCATCGACGACTGCTACCGGCACCAGCACCACGGGCATCGGCAATCCGTTTCAGACCATCCAGCGCAAGGACGTCGGCTTGACGCTCACCGTCACGCCGCACGTCACGTTCGGCACCGATGTGCGCCTCGACATCCATCAAGAAGTGTCGAATCTTTTGCCCCCAGTGCAGGGAGCGGTCGATCTCGTCACCAACAAGCGCGAAGTCAAAACCACCGTGCTCGTGAAAGACGATTCGCTGCTCGTGCTGGGTGGATTGATTTCCGACAACGTCAAAGACAGCGTGCAGAAAGTGCCGGCGCTGGGCGATATTCCGTTTCTCGGCAATCTGTTCCGTTATCGCAGCAGCGATCACCAGAAGTCGGATCTGATGGTGTTCCTGCATCCGCGCGTGTTACACGACGCGGCGACATCGGCATCCGTCTCGCAGGAAAAGTATAATTATATACGCAGCGAACAGGTACAGATGCGCGAGAATAACGAGACCATCACGCCGCGCTCCGAACAACCGATGCTGCCGGAAGTACACGATTTCCTCGCGAGCCCCGCGCTCGACGTCGCGCCGAAAGATGCGCCGCGACCGCCACCGCCGGTTCATCCGCAGCCGTGAGCGTCATCGCTCGACCGCCGCGTCCGAATTTCGGATTCGCGCGCCGCAACGGCGCCACGCTAACTGCTTGGCATGACGACGGCGCGGATATCGCGTATCGCGATGGCGTCCGTCCGGAAACGTTGACGGAGTTGCGTCGCTATCTCGGCGTGCCATTGAAGTTGCACCGTCACGACGCGGCCGCTTTCGAGCGGCTGCTGCGCACGCTGTACGAACAAGGCGATGACGCGCGCGCGATGGTCGCGGACTTCGACGACGACCTCGATCTGAAAACGCTCGCCGACGAATTGCCCGAGCCGGAGGATCTGCTCGAATCCGAAGACGACGCGCCGATCATCCGGCTCATCAACGCCGTCCTCACCGAAGCGGTGAAGGAAGGCGCGAGCGATATCCATATCGAACCGTTCGAGAATCGGCTCGTCGTGCGCTTTCGCATCGATGGCGTTTTGCGCGAAGTGTTGAGTCCAAAAAAAGCCATCGCCAACGCCGTCGTATCGCGCATCAAGGTAATGGCGCGTCTCGACATCGCCGAAAAACGTTTGCCGCAAGATGGCCGTATCGGTTTGCGCATCGCAGGTCGTCCGGTGGACGTGCGCGTCTCGACAATCCCTGCCGGTCACGGCGAGCGCGTCGTACTGCGTCTTCTCGACAAGCAAGCGGGCAAACTCGATTTGCGCCAACTCGGCATGTCGCCGCAAACGCTGGAAATCTTGCGCGAAACGATCGAACGTCCGCACGGCATTCTGCTCGTCACCGGCCCGACCGGCTCCGGGAAAAGCACGACGCTGTACGGATCGCTGCTGCAGCTCAACGACAGCAGCCGCAACATCATGACGGTCGAAGATCCGATCGAGTATTACATCGACGGCGTCGGTCAGACACAGGTCAACACGAAAGTCGAAATGACGTTCGCGCGCGGACTGCGCGCGATTTTGCGCCAGGATCCCGACGTCGTGATGGTCGGCGAAATCCGCGATCTCGAAACCGCGCAAATCGCCGTGCAGGCATCGCTCACCGGCCATCTCGTGTTGTCGACGTTGCATACGAACTCCGCCGTCGGCGCCGTGACACGTCTGCATGACATGGGCGTCGAACCGTTTCTGCTGTCGTCGTCGCTGATCGGCGTGCTCGCGCAGCGACTCGTACGCGTACTCGATCCCGACCAGCGCGAAGAGTACGCGGCAACGCCACGCGAACTCGCTGCGTTCGGCAAACCGGCCGACGCGAAAGCCACGTTGTATCGTCCATCGAAAAATTCGGTCGGCCGCCACGCCGGCTATCGCGGCCGCACCGGCATCTACGAATTCATACCCGTCGACGAAGAATTCCGCCGTCTCGTTCACAACGGCGCGTCGGAAGCGGAACTCGATCGTCACGCCCGCACGCGCAGCGCGAGCATTCTCGATGACGGCTGGGACAAATGTCTTGCTGGCGTCACATCGACCGAAGAAGTGTTGCGCGTCACGCGCGAAGAATAATAATCGCCGCATTGATGCGACTCGGCCAAAGTAATACTCTTACTTCGTAGCAACGGGTGAGCGTGTCATGCGTATAACGTCGAAAGGCCAAGTCACCATTCCCCGCGATATCAGAAACGCGCTCGGCATCGTACCGTCCAGCGAAGTGGAGTTCGTGCGCGAAGGCAATCGCGTCTGGTTACGCAAGCGCAAACCCGGCGCCGAGAAAGGCCGCGAACTGGTGGCGCATATGCGCGGTCGCGCTACGTCACGAATGACGACCGAGCAAATTCTCCGGCTCACGCGCGGCAAGGACAAATGAGCCAGATACTCGTCGATTCCAACGTGCTGCTGGATGTGTTGACGGAAGACGCGCATTGGTTCGACTGGTCGGCGAAAACGATCGAAGATTGCGCCGCGCGCGCGCAGCTTTGTATCAACGCGCTGATTTACGCTGAAGTGTCCGTGGGCTTCCAGCGCATCGAGGAAGTCGACGAAGCGTTGTCGACGTCGGATTTCAGTCGCCTGCCGTTGCCTTGGGAAGCGGCTTTTCTCGCTGGAAAAGCGTTCGTGCGATACCGACGCGCACGAGGAACTCGGCGTTCGCCGCTGCCGGATTTCTTTATCGGAGCGCACGCTGCGGTCGCGGAAATTCCGCTTCTCACGCGTGACGCAAAACGCTACAGAGCTTACTTCCCACGTCTCCGATTGATCTGCCCACCCAATAATTAGGCACGACGACGCTATGAATCTTGTTGCGAAGTTAACGCGTCACAAATCCATCGAGCAACTGCAAGCCGAACTCGGCACGCGCAAGGATTTCCGCCGCGTGCTCGGTGTGTGGCAGCTCACGGCGATCGGCCTCGGCGGCATCATCGGCGTCGGTATTTTCGTGCTCGCCGGACAGCAAGCGGCCGCGAACGCAGGCCCCGCTGTCTCGATCTCTTTTATCATCGCAGGCATCGCCAGCGCCGCCGCGGCGCTGTGCTACGCGGAATTTGCCGGGCTCATCCCAGTCACCGGCAGCGCCTACACCTACGGTTACGCCGTACTTGGCGAAGGCATCGCCTGGTTGATCGGCTGGGATCTGCTGCTGGAATACGCGCTGATCGTTGCCGCCGTCGCGAGTGGTTGGTCCGGCTATGTTTTGAATTTGCTGGATGCATTCGGCATCCACATTCCGCAAGCGCTGCGCGGCGCGCCGGATTCGGGCGATGGCCATATGTTCAATCTGATCGGCGCGCTGGTGGCGATGTCCGTCGCCGTGCTGCTGACGTTGCGCACGGAGTGGGGCGCGCGCGCGAACACGTTGATCGTGGCGATCAAGATCGTCGCCGTGATCCTCGTGATCGGCGTCGGCGTTTTTTATGTCGATCCGGCGAATTGGCACCCCTTCGTGCCGGAACGTGTCTTCGATGCGAACGGCGTTGGCCATTTTGGCTGGCCGGGTGTCGTCACTGCCGCGGCGGTCGTATTCTTTGCCGTTTTCGGTTACGACACGCTGACGACAGCAGCCGAGGAAGCGAAGAATCCACAACGCGATTTGCCGCGTGCAATTCTGCTCTCGCTGGGCGTGTCGATGATTTTATACATCACGATCACGCTCGTGCTCACGGGCATGGTGTCATACACGCAGCTCGGCAACGACGCGCCGGTTGCGCATGCGTTTCAGGCGCTCGGCATGAAATGGATCGGCGCGGCGATTTCGGCGACGGCGATCGCGAGCATCCTGAGTGTGATCTTCGCCTTCATGCTCGCCGCGGCGCGCATCTGGTTTGCGTTGTCGCGCGACGGTCTGCTGCCGGGGTGGTTCGCGAAAATCCATCCGCGCTACGGCACGCCGTATCGGCCGACACTCGTGCTCGGCGCGTTCACCGCGTTAGTCGCCGGACTTTTCCCGCTCGGCGAAGTCGCGAAGCTCGTCAACATCGGCGTGCTGTCGGCTTTCATCGTGATCTGCGCGGCGGTGCTCGTGTTGCGCGCGCGCAAGCCGGCGTTGCCACGCGCGTTCCGCACGCCGTGGGTGCCCGTCATTCCGATCATCGGTATACTTTTTTCGGTATGGTTGCTGTCGGAGCTCGCCCTGATTACGTGGATGGTGTTTCTGGTCTGGGTAAGCGTCGGGCTGATTATCTATTTCGCGTACGGAATCCGGCACAGCAAACTGGCGTCCGCATAACGACACCGGCGTCGCGCTAAACTGGCGTCATGCCCGCTTTCGCTTATCAAGCGCTCGACCAAACCGGCAAGACGCAACGTGGCGTCATGCAGGGCGACACGGCGCGTGCGGTGCGCGCGTCGTTGCGCGAACGCGGGATGAATCCACTCGAAGTTGCGCCGGTTGCGGAAACGTCGTCGCAACGCGCGTCGTTTTTCCGTCACGGACTGTCGAGCGCGCAACTGGCGCTGTTGACGCGACAACTCGCCACTTTACTGAAAGCCGGTTTGCCCATCGACGAAGCGTTGGGGGCGCTGGCCGAGCAAAACGACGATCAGCGCATGCGCACGCTCGTAATGTCGTTGCGTTCGAGCGTGCTGGAAGGTTCCGCGCTGGCGACCGCGCTCAACGATGCGCCGGAAAGTTTTCCGGAAATTTATCGCGCGTCGATCGCGGCGGGCGAGCAATCCGGCCGGCTCGACGAAGTGCTCGCGCGGCTCGCCGATTACACGGAAGCACGCGATGCGCTGAAACAGAAAATGTGGGCGGCGCTGGCTTATCCGATTTTGTTGACGCTCGTCGCAATCGCCGTCGTCACGGGATTGCTCGTTTATGTGGTGCCGCAAATCGTCGGCGTGTTCACGCAGATGCATCAAGTGTTGCCTTGGCCGACGCGCGCGCTATTGGCACTGAGCGCGTTCGTGAAAGTGTGGGGATGGTTGTTGTTGATTTTCATCGTCGTCGCGGCGATCGGCGGACGGTTGGCGTTGCGCACCGAGCAAGTCCGGTTCGCGTGGCACGAATTCGTGTTGAAGATTCCATTCGTCGGCAAACTCGTTCGCGCCGCGAACACCGCACGTTGCACACGTACGCTTGCGTTGCTGACGGCGAGTGCGGTGCCATTGCTCGATTCGTTGTCGATCGGCGCGCAAGTGATGCCCAACCTGCCGATGCGTTTGGCCGTCAAGAAGGCCGCACTGAAAGTGCGCGAAGGCAGCAGTTTTTCCCGAGCGCTAGGCGATAGCGGTTATTTTCCGCCGGTCGCGCTGCGACTGATCGCCAGCGGCGAACGCGCCGGCGAACTCGAACACATGCTCGACGAAGCGGCCAATCATCAAAGCCGTGAACTGGATCGCTGGATGTCGGCGATAACGGCGATCATCGGACCGCTCGTCATTCTTCTGGTCGGCGCGATGGTGTTGTTCATCGTGCTTGCGATTCTCCTGCCGATCTTCGACATGAATCAGATGGTCAAATGATTCGATTCGAGCACGTCAGCAAACGTTATTCGGCGAGTCACGAAGCACTCGTCGAGATGAATTTCGAATTGGGCGCGGGCGAGATGGCGTTTATCACGGGCCATTCGGGCGCGGGAAAAAGTACACTTTTAAAACTTGTCGCATTGCTGGAAAGGCCGACGCGTGGACACGTCATCGTCAACGGACACAATCACGCGCAATTGAAACGGCGACGCGTGCCACAGGCGCGACGCGGCATTGGCATGGTCTTTCAGGATCATCGCTTGTTGATGGATCGCAGCGTGTTCGATAATGTCGCGTTGCCATTGCTGATCGCGGGAACGCCGCGCGAGGAAATCGGCAAACGCGTGCGTGCGTCGTTGGATAAAGTCGGATTGCTCGGCCGTGAACAGGATCCGCCGGCCAATCTATCGACGGGCGAACAGCAGCGCGTCGGCATCGCGCGCGCGATCGTCGCGAAACCGCCGGTGCTGATCGCCGACGAGCCGACCGGCAATCTCGATCCGCAGTTGTCGGCGGAAATCATGGCGCTGTTCGGCGAATTCCAGCAGGTCGGCACGACGGTGCTGATCGCCAGCCACGATCTACCGCTGGTGAAACGCATGGGCAAGCGCGTGCTCGTGCTGGATCACGGCAAGCTGATCGACGATTTTCGGCCGGCATGAATCGTCGCGTCGTCACTAAGACGGAAGCGCCCGCTACCGCGATCAGGTCCGACGCGATCAAGCCGGCGAAGAAAGCGCGGCTGCCGGTGCGCGCGTGGCGCGAACAGCATCTGTACAGTTTTTTTTCGAGTCTGGGTCGGTTGGCGGCGCGGCCGTGGGCGACGACGCTGACGTTGGCCGTGCTCAGTCTCGCCCTGGCGTTTCCGTTGTTGTTCTGGCTCTTGCTCGACAACGCGCGCGGCTTGAGCGGAACCGTCGAAGATGCACGTTCGATCAGCATTTTCCTCAAGCCCGGCACGGATGCCGAGGCGGTCAACGCGCTTACCGAACGGCTGCGCGTTCGCGCCGACGTCACGAATGTGGTGGTGAAATCGCCGGAGCAGGGATTGGAGGAATTCCGCAGCCAGTCGGGCTTTGCCGATGCGCTGAAGGTTTTGCACTACAATCCTTTGCCGGCGTTGCTGATCGTCAATCCGCGGGTGGCGAGCGGTGGTTTCGACCCCGCGCCTGCGATGGTCGACGAATTCCAGCGCGACCCGGCGGTCGATCTCGTGCAATATGATGCGCAGTGGCGGCAGCGGTTGAACGCGATCCTGCT
>CAZZWP010000098.1:0-11701 GCA_964657965.1 uncultured Rudaea sp.
TCCACAAGGAAACCTTGTATACCGTCGTCTGTCTGCGCCCAGACGACGGCAATGTGCGCGAGATTGCCGTTGGTGATCCACATTTTCGCGCCGTTGATGATCCAATCGCCACCGTTCTTCTTGGCGTTGGTCTTCATGTTGGCGGGATCGGATCCGCCGTGCGGTTCGGTCAATCCGAAACAGCCGATCACTTTGCCCGCCGCCATATCCGGCAACCAGCGCTTGCGCTGCTCTTCGCTGCCGTAGGCGTAGATCGGATACATGCACAGCGACGACTGCACCGACGCGAAACTGCGAATGCCAGAATCGCCGCGTTCGAGTTCCTGGCAGATCAATCCGTAACTCACCGCGTTCATGCCCGCACAACCGTATTCGGTTGGCAGCGACGAACCGAGCAAACCGAGCTCAGCCATTTCGGGAATCAACTCGTGCGGAAAGACGCCTTTGTCGAAACAGTCGCCGATGATCGGCAGCACGCGCTCATCCGTGAAACGGGCCACGGTGTCTTGAACCATCCGTTCTTCTTCGCTCAGCAGCGAACGGACGTCGTACAAATCGGCGGGATTCAGCGGCGCGGCGGGCATCGGCATTCCGGAGTTACGATGAGTTTTGAACTGGGACAGCGGGGTCGCGTATTCTAGCGGGCCGACCGGCAAAAGTCCCGTTGAAACAAGGCTCATGCGCGTTCCCGTCCTCACCTATCACGCGGTCAATATTGCTGGAAACGATTACGCGACCAATGATCACGTCGCATTCGCCGCGGATTTGAGTTTGATCGACGAATTTGGACTGCGCGTTGTTCCGTTATCCTGGGTTGTCGATCAAGTACTCGGCACGGCGCACCGCGATTTGACCAACGCCGTGGCGCTTACGTGCGACGATGGGACGGACCTCGATTTTGTCGACATCGATTTCCCCCCGCACGGCATGCAGCGCAGCTTCTACAATTGCATCCTCGATCGCCTGGACGATCCGCGAAACACGCAAGCCCACTTGCACCTGACGTGTTTCGTCATCGCATCGCCGCAAGCGCGTGAACATCTCGATCGCGAATGCATCATCGGCCGCGACTGGATGAGCGAGCGCTGGTGGTTGCCCGCCTCGCAATCGGGCCGCATCGCCATCGAGAACCACAGTTTCGACCACAATCACGCATCGATTCCGCTGCCGGGCATCGGCGGCATGCAGCGCGGTTCATTTTTCCCTGTCGACAATCGCGAACGCGCCGACGCGGAAATCGTCGCGGCGGCGCGTTATATCGATCAGGTCATCGCACCGTCGAAAACGACGCTGTTTTGCTATCCGTACGGGAACGTCAACGACTATCTTCGCCTGGAATATTTTCCACATTTCCACAATGTGCACGGCATGCGCGCCGCGTTCGGGGATGGCGCAGAGCCGGTTCACCGTCACATCGATCGCTGGAACTTACCGCGCTATATTTGCGGGCATCACTGGAAATCTCAGGATGAGCTTCGCACCATCCTGAGTGCGTAAGCGAAATTAGAATGGCGTGAACGCTTGCGCCTTTTCGATCATCTGCTTTCGGCGCGCGGCATTCGCGTCGCCGGTCCAGTAAACGAGTAGTCGATCGTAATTCGTCGATTCGAATCCCGCCGCGCGATCCACGCGTTCGGCAAGCGTGTCGCCGCAGTAGCCGAACACGGCGTCGAAGCGATTCGAAAAATGCTTGATGGACCACGTCAGCGCAAACTGATAAACGCCGCCGACGCTTCGCAATGCCTCGCGTTCATCGGCAGACATCTTGCGTAGCAAACGATCGTCGACGCACGCGCCGCCGCCAAGAAGAATGTCCCCGCAATCCGTGAAATGGATGTAGCAAATCGGCAACTCCGCACCGTTCGCAGGCCGATAATACGCAACAACATGATGCGGAAAATCCGGGATTTCGCTTTTGTATTTGCGAAGAAAGAGCGCACGCGCCGAAGCCGGGACGTCATGCGTTTCTTCCAGTCGAATAAAACCTTCGAGCATCGTTGCGATCATTTCTTGTTGCGCACGCCATGCGGCACGTGACCGGTCGCGACGTGCTGGCGCGCCGATTCGACATTCACATGCGAATCGTCGAAGAAAATATCCGCGCCGAACGCCTGCAAAAACGGACCCTTGCTGCGGCCGCCGAGGAACAATGCTTCGTCGAGCCGCACGCCCCAACTGCGCAGCGTGAGGATCACGCGCTTGTGCGCCGGCGCCGATCGCGCCGTGACCAGCGCCGTACGAATGGGCGACGCATCGCCGGGCGGGTACGCCGCCTGCAGCCGATGCAGCGCGGCGAGAAATCCGCGAAATGGCCCGCCGGAAAGCGGTTCGTCGACGCGTTCGACCTCATGCCGATGGAACGCGTCGATACCCTGCTCTTGCGACAACCGCTCGGACTCATCACCGAAAATCACCGCATCCCCATCGAACGCGATGCGCAGTTGATCCGATGCGGTTTCAGGGGCTTTCGACGGCAAAATCGTCGCTGCGGCAACACCAGCAGTCAGCGCGCTCGCCACACTTTCCGGATTCGCGGAAAGGAAAAGATCGGCGCCGAACGAATGGACGTACGGCGATGTCGGTTCGCCACCGGTAAATGCGGCGCGCGCGATATCGAGTTTGTAATGCTCGATGGAATTGAAAATCCGCAGACCCGTGTCGGCGGAATTTCGCGACAGCAAAATTACTTCGACGCGCGGCGCGGCCGGGGCCGGATCGTTCAATCGCAAAAGTTTTTGCACGAGCGGAAACGCCATGCCGCGTCCGAGCAAATCGTTTTCATGCGCCATCTGGTAGCCGCGAAACGCTTCCAGTCCGTCGCGTTCGAACAATTCGTGACTTTCGGAAAGATCGAACAACGCGCGCGACGATATCGCGACCGTCAACGGTTTCGATTCGTCGATCGATTTGTCGTCAGTCATCGAATCCGTTCCTGAAAATCTTATCGAAGGCTTGGAAAGACGCATAGACGTCTATGCGTCCATAACCCATTAGATAATTCGGCCACGTCGTCTTGGAAGTTCCGCCGCATGTCGTATTGAATGCATCCGCGACCGCCGTCGTCGTCCCACTGCGCAAGACGGACGCGACCCGCACCGGATCGCCCTGCAATACCGGAAACGCCGACATCAGCAATGCGGCAGCACCCGCGACGTGCGGGGTGGCCATGCTCGTTCCACTGAACGTGCAATCGTACGCGTTGGTCGGAACGCTCGAGCAAATCTGCACACCCGGCGCGACGACATCGGGCCTGATCTTGCTCACGCCGACAACGGGGCCCAACGATGAAAACGATGCGAGACCGTCAGTCGGATCCGTCGCACCCACGACGAAACTCGCGTCATACAACGCGGGTGGATCGAATATCGACGAACACGACGGCCCATAATTCTGCGCCGCCGCGACGAAAAAGATTCCGCCAGCAACCAAGACGTTTACTGCCTCTTCCAGCGTATCGGCGGCACATCCCTCCGACGCCGGACAACTCCACGAATTACTGACGATGTCGGCCGCCAAATCCGGATTGGGATTGTTGCCGGCCAGATCGGTTGGCGAGATCATGAACTGCATGCATTCGACGTAGCGCGCGGGCGTGCCGGCGCCTTCGTCCATGTTGCGGCATCCGATCCATTGCGCGCCGGGGGCGACGCCAAATTGATGGCGGGGTGATGCGCTCGCGCCGTCGTCGCCCACGAATGTTCCGGCCGTATGTGTTCCATGCTCATCGTCGTCGCACGGCACGGGCGAGTTCGAACCGCACGGATTTCCAGCCGCCGCGTCGTGAATCGCGTCGTGCCAGTTATGATTGTGATCGACGGTGGTCCCATTCCATCCGCGATAATGCGGCTTAAGAATCGGATGATTCCACTGATAGCCGGTATCCTCGCCGCCGATCACGATATTCTGGCCCGTAAAACCCGCCGCCCACAGAGCCGGCGCGTTGATTTTCGCCACGCCCCAGCCGATGCCGGATACCTCAAGCGCATGCGCTTGCTCAATCGTCTGCGGCAGCGTGCGCGTCACGATCGGGTTGGGATCGATGCGCAAAATTTCGCTGCGGGCCTGCAAATCAGGCAGATCGTCGCCCGTCACGATCACGCGCATTGCGTTGACGATCCAAAAATCCTGATGTCCGATGCCGCGTTGGTCGAGCCACGCACGAAGCTCGTGCTGTTGCGCATCGGCGCGTGCGCGCAGCGCATCGACCAAGGCGCGGCGACGCGCTTTGTAGCTTAGTCCCGCATCGACTGAAGGAAGCGGTTGATCGCCGAAGACGATGAGCGTGTCGGCACTACCTTGCGACTGAATCTGCGCGAGTACGCGCGGGTGAACGTCAACGGCGAGCACGCTCGCGGCGCACGCCGTCGCAATCAGACCAGCGATGAATTTTATTCGGACGCGAGAATCAAAAAGCGAATTGTTCATTGAGAATTCGATCTTCGAGATTGTGCTCGGGATCGAACATCAGTGTAACCGTCTTGTCGCGCGATTCGCGAATGGTGACTTCGACGACATCGCGCATTTCGTTGGAGTCGGCCGTCGCACTGACCGGGCGCTTGTACGGATCGAGGATCTCGAATTTCACCTCGGTGCCCGCGCGCAGAATGGCGCCGCGCCAGCGCCGTGGACGGAACGGACTGATCGGCGTCATCGCGAGCACATCGGCGCCGAGCGGGAGGATTGGACCATGCGCGGATAAGTTGTATGCGGTCGATCCCGCCGATGTGCAGACGAGCACGCCGTCGCACATCAGTTCTTCGATTTTCACCGCGCCGTTCAGCGAGACACGAATATGCGCCGCCTGTTTCGTCTGACGCAGCAGCGACACTTCATTGAACGCGAGCGATGTCGTCGACGTACCCGACTCGCCTGCCGTTTCCATCACCAGAGGTTTGAGCTTTGTCGGCTGCGCGCGCGCCAGGCGTTCGGCGAGATTGTCCGGCCCGTACTGATTCATCAGAAACCCGACCGTGCCGAGCTTCATGCCGTACACAGGTTTGTCGAGCGCCAGATGCCGATGCAGAGTGCGCAGCATGAAGCCGTCGCCGCCGAGCGCTACGATCACATGCGCCTGATCGATCGGCGTTTCGGCGTAACGCTTGCGCAGTTCGGCGAGTGCCGCTTGCGCTTCGTCGGTCTTGCTGGCGACGAACGCCAACGATGCGTGCTCGGTTGTCATGGCCGGATTCTAAGCGACGTTGACGGCGGCCGTACGATTCATTTGACGACGCTCGCTATGAAATCGTGGTTAGACGCTGTCGCCCGCTTGCGCCAATTGCGCCAGCCGCCGCACGGCTACCGATACGATCGGATAGTCGGCCACGACTTGCGCGCGCATATCCGCGAACATGCCGAGCGTGAATTTCAACGCCGGATCGTCGCGGTTAAGCCACTCGGCCACCAGTTCCGCGCCGCGACCCTCACCGCCGCGCTGGAGTACTTGCGCCGTCAACGCGCGATGCTGGCTGTACAACTCATCGCGCAATGCGCCGCGCGCATGCGCGTGCCAGCGCGATTCGACGGGCAATTCTTCGATCTTGCCCATCAGCCACGATAAATGCAGCGCTTCGCCGAGTGCGAAATAAACTTCGGCCGCGCGATCGATTTTGAGATGATGTTCGCCCGCCACGGCGACGATGTCCAAACCCGACCCAGGCGTCGGCAACACGGCAAGATCCGAGCTGAGTGTCGGCGGGAAACCGGCGTCGATCCATTTCTGTTTGTCGGCATCGAAACGCGCACGTTCGCGCGGCGTGATCGCATCGGGTAAACACGCCCGCACGGCGCGCATGCCGGCGTGATAACGCTGCACGGCGACGGCGATGTCAAGATTCGGCTCGGTGTGATTGAGCAGCCAGCGCGTGAGATTGCGTAGTGTCGACCAAACCACCAGCAGCGCATCGATCTGCGTGTTGCCGTTTACTTTTCCATCGAGACTTTCGATGACGGCCCACATGTCGCGCGCGTCGAGCACTTCACGCGCGATGTTGAACGCACGCGCCACTTGCGCCGGCGTCTTGCCGGTATCCTCGCCCATGCGCAGCACGAATGTCGCGCCCATGCGGTTGACCATCGAGTTGGTCACCGCCGTGGCGATGATCTCGCGCTTCAGGCGATGCCGCTCCATATGGTCGGCATATTTTTCCTGCAACGGTTCGGGGAAGTAGCGGCGCAGTTCTTTCGATAGATAACTGTCTTCGGGAACGTCCGAATCGAGCAATTGCTGGAAAAGTACAATCTTGGAATACGATAAAAGTATAGAAAGTTCAGGACGCGTCAAGCCAATGCCGCGCGCTTTGCGCTCGGCGAATTCGATGTCCGACGGCAAATATTCCAACTGACGATCGAGCAATCCCTCGGCTTCGAGCGTCTTGATGAAATGCTGTTTCGCGCCGAGACGCGACACGGACATGCGTTCCATCAGGCTGATCGCCTGGTTTTGGCGATAATTGTCGAGCAGGACGAGACGCTCGACTTCATCGGTCATCGCCGCGAGCTGCGTGTTGCGCGCGTCGTAGGTCAGCTCGCCGCGCTGCACGGCGTCGTTCAGCAAAATCTTGATGTTGACTTCGTGATCCGACGTATCGACGCCGGCTGAGTTATCGATGAAGTCGGTATTCAACAATACGCCGTTCAGCGCTGCCTCGATGCGTCCGCGCTGCGTGAAGCCGAGATTGCCGCCCTCGCCCACGAGCTTGCAGCGCAAGTCGCGGCCATTGAGACGAATCGCGTTGTTGGCGCGATCGCCCGCGTCGGCGCTCGTTTCGCCTTCGGATTTCACGTACGTGCCGATGCCGCCGTTCCACAGCAGATCGACCGGCGCACGCAGAATCGCGCGCATCAATTCGTTCGGCGTCATCGACGACGCATCGCCTTCGATGGCGAGCACCGCGCGGATTTCCGGCGAGACAGGAATCGCTTTGGCGCTGCGCGGAAACACGCCGCCGCCTTTGCTGATCACGTTCGGATCGTAATCGGCCCACGACGACCGCGGCAGTTTGAACATGCGCTCGCGTTCGGCGAAGGATTTTTCCGCGTTGGGATTCGGATCGAGAAAAATATGGCGGTGATCGAATGCGGCCAGCAATCGCGTATGCCGCGACAACAACATGCCGTTGCCGAACACGTCGCCCGACATGTCGCCGATGCCGACCGTCGTGAAATCTTCCGTCTGGCAATCGCGGCCCATCGAGCGGAAGTGGCGCTTCACCGATTCCCACGCGCCTTTTGCGGTGATGCCCATCGCTTTATGGTCGTAACCGACCGAGCCGCCAGACGCGAACGCATCGCCGAGCCAGAATCCATGTTCGGCGCTGACCGCGTTGGCGATATCGGAAAACGTCGCCGTTCCCTTGTCGGCCGCGACGACGAGATACGGATCGTCGCCGTCGTGACGCACGCAGTTCTGCGGATGAACGACCGCACCATCAACCAGATTGTCGGTGATGTCGAGAAGCCCGTTGATGAACAATCGATAGCACGCAACGCCTTCGGCAAGAATTGCATCGCGGTCGCCGCCGACCGGCGATTTCTTGACGAAAAATCCGCCCTTCGATCCGACCGGCACAATGACGGTGTTCTTCACCATCTGCGCCTTGACGAGACCGAGCACTTCCGTGCGGAAATCCTCGCGACGATCCGACCAGCGCAAACCGCCGCGCGCGACCGGCCCGAAGCGCAGATGCACGCCTTCGACGCGCGGCGCATAGACGAAAATTTCGCGATACGGTTTCGGTTTCGGCAAATCCGGCACGCGCGCCGGATCGAACTTGAAGCTGATGTATTCGCGATGTTTACCGCCCGGCGTCTGATAAAAACTCGTGCGCAACGTGGCCTGGATCATGCCCAGCCAGCCGCGCAGTATGCGGTCCTCATCGAGGCTCGCCACGCCATCGAGCAAAATCTTCAGTAGTCCGACGATCGCGTGTTGCTGCGCTTCGCGCGACTCGCCGCGCACGTTGACCAGCGCGTCGACGATCGACGGATGCGCTTTCGCGACATCCACTGGTAGCAACGTTTCCAGTTGTTTGCGCAACCGTTTCTTGGCACCTTCTTCGACGGTGCGGCCCGCGGTCTCGCGATGCGGATCGAGACGGCATTCGAACAATTCGATCAGCAAACCCGCGATCAACGGATAGCGATTGAGCGTTTCTTCCATGTACGCTTGCGAAAACGGCACGCCGGTTTGTAGCATGTATTTGCACAGACCGCGCAACACCGCGACTTGGCGCGCTTCAAGCTGCGCGGACAACATTAATTGATTGAAGCTGTCGCTCTCGATTTCGCCGCGCCATGCCGCTTCGAATCCCGCTTCGAAACGGTCGCGCACATGTGCGAGATCGAAACTCATGGTCGAACTGGCGCGCACTTCGAAATCGTGCACCGTCAACGGACGTCCGGATTGCTGCAATGTATACACATGCTCGGCGAGCATCTTCAGGCCCATGTTTTCAAGCATCGGCAACGCATCCGATAGCGGAATCGGTTCGCCGAAGTGGATAACCTTGAAGCGCAGCGTGTGATCGCGCGGATCTTCGTACAACGACATGCGGATGTCATCGTCGCCTTCCAACGTGGCGAACGCGCGCACGTCCTGCGCTGCGGATTCCGGCGACACCTCTTCGATGTAACCGGCCGGCAGCGATTTCGCGAAACGATTGACGAGCGCGATGCCTTCCTGCTCGCCGACCTCGGCCGTGAGCGCGTCGCGCAAACTGTCGTGCCAGTTGCGCACGATGCCGGCAATACGCGTTTCGAGATCCGCCTGATCAAAAACAGGTTTTTCACCGATCCGGGGACGCACGACGAGATGCAAACGCGCCAGCGGCGATTCACCGACTTGAATCGATGAATCCACGCGATCGGCGTGCAAAACCTGCTTCAACAGCGCTTCGATTTTTTCCCGCACATCGGTGTTGAAGCGATCGCGCGGAATGTAGACGAGGCATGAAAAGAAACGCCCGTACTTGTCGCGGCGAACAAACAGCCGCGACCGCGTGCGACCCTGCAAATGCATGATGCCCATCGCGGTGTTGAACAGTTCGTCTTCGCCGGCTTGAAACAGTTCGTCGCGCGGCAACGTTTCGAGAATGTTGCGCAGCGCTTTGCCGGAATGAGAATCGCGGCGCAGGCCGGAACGCGCCATCACCGAATCGAATTTTTGTCGCACCAGCGGAATTTCCCACGGCCGCCGCGTGTAGGCGCCCGATGCGAACAATCCGAGGAACCTCTGCTCGACGACCGGCACGCCGTTGTCGTCGAACTTGAGTACGCCGATATAATCCATGTGGCCGGGACGATGCACGCTCGAACGCGCATTCGTCTTGGTGAGGATGATCGCGTCGAGCGATCCGGACTGCGGCAATTCCTTCGCCGCGAGCGTCTTCAGCGAGCGCGGTGCGACCGATCGCTCGCCACTGCGGAAAATGCCGAGCCCCGATCCTTCCACCGCCAGCAACACGTCTTCGCCATTCTGCGCGCCGACTTTATATTCGCGATAACCGAGAAACGTGAAATTGTCGTCCGCCGCCCAGCGCAGAAAATGCTGCGCCTCGGCGACGCCTTCGGCACTGATCGGCATTTTTTGACGAGCCAGATCGTCGGCGATGGCAACCATCTTGTCGCGCATCGCGCGCCAGTCGCTGACGCTTTGCGCCACGTCTTCGAGCGTCGCCGTAATCGCTTTCTCGACGCGCGAGCGTTCGCCGGCTTCACCGATCCGGTCGACTTCGAAATGCATCAGCGATTCGGTTTTACCCTTGCCGCCTTCGGCGCTCAGGCTGAGCACGTGGCCACCCGGATCGCGCTCGACGCTGAAAACCGGATGCACGACGGAATGTACTTGCAGTCCGGCGTGCGACAGCGCGATGCTGACCGAGTCGACGAGGAATGGCATGTCGTCGGTCACGATGTCTATCGATGTGGTGGGCGCCTCGTAACCGTCGTGCGCGACGGTCGGATTGAACACGCGCACACGCGGCGTACCCGGTTTGCGGACGCGCATGTAGTCGAACAGCCCCGCGACGACGGCGGTCCAGCCGTCGGCGGGCCTCGAAGCGACGTCTTCCTCGCTGACGCGCTTGAAGAAGTGCGACGCGAACACCGTTGCTTGTGCGCCTTGCGCGGCGCCGAGGCGCTGTTTCAACTGATGCAAAATCGGATCGACGGCATGCGCCGTCGCGATGGGTTGGGCATTCATGAAATGCGAATCCGGACGTGATTTTCGAGGGCGCTAAGGATAGCTCCCGGGCATGCTAATAACCACTCGCAACAGCGGCATGACAGGGCTCCGCCGTGACGCCATGAGGCGACTGTTCAGGCGCGATGTTTGCGGTTTCCGACAATCGCAGTGCAACAACTTATCTGTGCGCCGCAAGCCGATAAAACGTTCTTACGCAGCAGACTTGATATGCTTGGCTACCTTTACCAACGCTCGCAGCGCGGCATTGACCGAGGCGCTGGTCGGGAACGCGGCAGCTATTTCCGGGTCGAGGACGACGATGTTCGATACGGCAACCGTTTTCTTCGCGTATTTTCCGCGCACCATTCCGTCCGGAAAATCGGACGGCTTGTATTCGCTGCGAAGCGTATCTTTCCGATGGCTAGCCTTTTTCATAAATTTTTCTTTCAGCGGCCGTGCACGGCCGCGCGCTGATGATGCGAATAGTATCGCGCCGATCCGTGTGCGATACCACCAATAATCGTCCAGCGGCGGACAAGCCGAATGTCAGCCAACGCACTTCACCGACCGAATGGTCCGGGTCAGAACCCGTCATCGATAACGGGTCGAGGAAAACAGAACAGGCTTCTTCGAAGACGACGACGTGCTTTTTGACGTTCGCAGCCGCCTTGGCCGCATCCCAAACGAATATCACGCCACAATGCCTGCCGTCGTCTTACGGGTCACCGCAACCCTGTCTCGTTACGAGAAATCACGAGCCGCTGTATTTCGCTCGTACCTTCATAAATCTCCGTGATTTTCGCATCGCGGAAATACCGTTCCAGCGGCATTTCTTTCGAGTAGCCCATGCCGCCGTGAATCTGCACGGCCTGATGCGTGATCCACATCGCCGCTTCCGATGCAGTCAACTTTGCGACGGCGGCTTCCGTCGAGAAACGTCCGCCCTGCTGCTTCGTCCACGCGGCGCGCAGTGTCAGTAATTCAGACGCGTCGAGCTTGCATTTCATGTCCGCGATTTTTTGCTGGATCATCTGGAACGATCCGATCGATTGGCCGAACGCCTGACGATCGCGCGCGTAAGTCAGCGTCGCTTCGTAAGCCGCGCGCGAAAGACCGACGGCCTGCGACGCGATGCCGATGCGACCGGCATCGAGCACACCCATCGCGATTTTGAAACCGTGTCCGATTTCGCCGATGACGTCGGCGGCCGGCGCGTGATAGTCGGTGAATTCGATCTCGCATGTCGCCGATGCGCGGATACCGAGTTTCGGTTCGGTCTTGCCGCGATGAAAACCATCGCGCTCGGTGTCGATCATGAACGCCGTTATTCCGCGCGCATGTTTTTCCGGATCGCTCATCGCGAACAACAAAATATACTTGGCGACGGGGCCGGACGTGATCCAGCTTTTCTTGCCATTGATGATAAAACTGCCATCGGCCTGTTTCACCGCGCGGCAGCGCATGGCCGTCGCGTCGGAACCGGATTGCGGTTCAGTCAGCGCGAAGGCGCCGATCGCTTCG
>CAZZWP010000099.1:0-11637 GCA_964657965.1 uncultured Rudaea sp.
CTTGTTTTCGGTGAGCGCGTCGGTGCATTGCAACTGCTTGGTTCATCCATCATTCTGATCGGCATCTTCATGATCGGCGCCGACAGCAATGCCGATTCCGCCCATACGGTACCGCCATCGACGGCGCGGCCGGGCTCGCGGTAACCTTAACCATCCGATATCCTTGAGCGATGATTCGCGGAGAACTTCATGAGTAGTGTTCAGGACACCGTCTTCAGCATCATTTCCAAGGAAGCCGGCATCGATATCGCCAAGATCACACCCGAATCGACGTTGAAAGAACTCGAGATCCAATCGCTCGACGCGGTGCAGATCATTTTCGAGATCGAAGATCACTACAAGATCACGCTGCCCGACCGCGATCCGAACTTCGACACGGAATCCGTGCAGGGGCTCGTCGACGCGGTGGAGAAACTGCTCGCCGAAAAGCAGGCAGCGCCGCCGCCGGCCTGAGCGCAATTCGACGAGAAACGGCATGCGGCGTGTCGCGATTACGGGGATGGGTAGCATCAGTGCGCTCGGTCACGACGCGGCGGCGCAATGGCGTGCGATGCGCGAAGGAATATCCGGCATCGGCCCCATCGAAACGATCCCGACCGAACAGCTCAATATCAAAATCGCGGCGGAAGTGCGCGGTTACGATCCACTCGCATTCTTCGAACAGAAACGGCTCGCTATTCTCGATCGCGTTTCGCAATTCGCGTTGATCGCCGCGCGCGAAGCCGTCGCGCAATCCGGATTGTCGTTCCGCGACACGGGTCTCGGCGAGCGCACGGCCTGTATCGTCGGCACCGGTGTCGGCGGCGAACACACCCATAACGAACAATCGCGCCGTTTTTTTGAAGACAAGAATCCGCGCGTGCATCCGCTCACCATCGTGCGCATGATGGCGAATGCGCCGACCTCGCAGATCACGATGGAATACGGCGTGACCGGACCTGCATTCGCCGTGGTCAGCGCGTGCGCCTCGGCGAATCACGCCATGTCGCAAGCGTTCGAAATGCTAAGAAGTGGAAAAGTGGATTTTGCGATCACCGGCGGCACCGAAGCCTGCATCACGGTGACGACCGTCAAGGCGTGGGAAGCCGTCCGCGTGACGGCCGACGACACGTGTCGACCGTTCAGCAAACAACGACGCGGCATGGTGCTGGGCGAAGGCGCGGGTATCTTCGTGCTCGAAGAATTCGAACACGCGCGCAATCGCGGGGCGACGATCCTGGCGGAGTTTGTCGGATACGGCATGTCGGCCGATGCCGGCGACATTGTCATGCCGTCCGAAACCGGCGCCGCGCGCGCAATCGCGGGCGCATTGAAGGACGCGAAACTCAATCCCAATGACGTCGGCTATATCAATGCGCACGGCACGGCGACACCTGCCAATGATCCGACCGAAACGCGGGCGATACGCCGCGTCTTCGGAAACGCCGCCGATACGGTTGCCGTTTCGTCGACGAAATCCATGCACGGTCATGCGCTCGGCGCGGCAGGCGCCATCGAGCTAGTCGCGGCCATCGGCGCATTGCGACACGGCGTGCTGCCACCGACGGCCAATTTCATCGATCCCGATCCGGAATGCGATTTGGACTACATTCCGAACACCGCACGAGAAAAATCCGTCGACGCCGTTCTTTCCAACTCGTTCGCATTCGGTGGATTGAATTCCGTAGTCGCGCTCAAACGTTTCGTCTGAGTTCGCCGCGCCATCGCGCAAACCCTCGTTTTCGAAAACGGATTTCAGCATGCCGACGTTTCGTTATCTTCAGCTCGATGTTTTCCCCGCGACACCGGGCGGCGGCAATCCGCTGGGCGTCGTCGCCGATGCGCGCGGTTGGAACGATTTGGATATGCAGCGCTTCGCGACGTGGACGAATCTAGTCGAAACGACATTCCTTCTACCGCCGGAGGGCGATGCTGCAAATTATCATTTGCGCATTTTTACACCGTCGAAGGAAATTCCTTTCGCGGGACACCCGAGCATCGGCAGCGCTCATGCCGCGCTCGATACCGGTTTCGCGACGGCGCGCGACGGGAAATTGATACAACAATGCGGCGCGGGTTTGTTACCTATTCGCGTCGAAGGCGAGGGAGAAACGCGGGAATTGTTCGTTCAAGCACCCGCGGCAAAGGACGTGACGCATCTTGCCGCCAGCCGCGACATCCTCAACGCCGCCCTAGGCGATCGATACACCGGCAAGTTGTCGCCGGGACTAGTCGAAGGCGGACGCCGCTGGTGGGTGGCGGAATTCGCCAATGAAGAATCGGTACGCGCGTGGCAGCCGAATCACGAAGCGATCGGCGCGCTGGCCCGCGTCGACAACTGCCTCGGATTGTGTGTGTTCGCGCGGTGCATCGACCGCGATTATCAGCTGGTCGTGCGCGCGTTTCCCGCTGGCGTCGGCATCGTGGAAGATCCGGCGTCCGGCGCAGCGAATGGGCTGATCGCCGCATGGATCGCGATGCGCGAACCCGACGGCCCGCTTGCGCGCGGCTATCGCGTGAGCCAGGGCCGCGAGATGGGACACGATGCATCGATCACCATCCGCATCGACGCCGATAAGACGGTCTGGGTCGGCGGTCGCACGCAGACGATCGTCGACAAAATGCTCACTTGGAGTTAATTGGCACCACAGCAAATCTGCCACGGCTCAAATGGCGCACAGGAAGTGCGCCGCTCGCCGCGTGTACCGGGATGTGCACTCGGCGAACACACCTTACGTGAAGAGAAAGGTGTTTCTTTGGTTACTTTCTTTGCACCCGCAAAGAAAGTGACTCGCTCGCGCAGCGAGTGAAAGCTTTTAGACGGAAAATCAAAAGAAAACGCCGAATTCCAGCTTGCGCTGGAATGACAGCTTAGCGACGACGGGGTTTGTCAGACGAGTTTTTTCGCCTTCGTCAGCAACTGATCCAACAGTTTCATCCCGAGATCGATTTCATCGTTGCTGATATGCAGCGACGGCGCAAACGTGATGACATTCTTGTAATAACCGCCAACGTCAAGCACCAGCCCGATCTTCTTGCCGGCATGATCGAGTTCGCCAGCCAGTCCGATGTCGCACATCTTGTCGAGCAATTTCTTGTTCGGCGCGAACCCGTCGGCTTCGCAGATTTCGGCGCGCAGCGCGAGGCCGAGTCCATCGACGTCGCCGATTTCCTTGTGCTTCTTCTGCAATTCTTTCAGGCCTTCAAGGAACCGTTTGCCCTTCGCCATCACCATCGTTTCGTAATCGGTTTCGGCGAGCATGCGCATCGTTTCGAGACCGACCGCCGTGCCGAGCGGATTCGACGCGAACGTCGAATGCGTCGATCCGGGCGGAAACACTTTCGGGTTGATCAACTCTTCGCGCGCCCAGATGCCGGCGAGCGGATTCAAGCCGTTGGTGAGCGCCTTGCCGAACACGAGCACGTCGGGTTTCACGCCGAAATGTTCGATCGACCACAACTTGCCTGTGCGGAAAAATCCCATCTGGATTTCGTCGACGACCAGCAGAATGCCGAATTTGTCGAGCACGCGTTTCAAACCGGTGAAGAAATTCGGCGGCGGAATGACATAGCCGCCTGTGCCCTGAATCGGCTCGACGTAAAACGCCGCGTATTCGCACTGGCCGACTTTGGGGTCCCACACACCGTTGTATTCGGTTTCGAACAGGCGCTCGAATTTGGCGACGCAATGTTCGCCGTATTCTTCCTTCGACATGCCTTTCGGCCCGCGGAAGTGATACGGGAATTCGATGAACTGCGCGCGATCGAAATGACCATAGCGACGGCGATAGCGATATGACGACGTGATCGCCGACGCGCCCAGCGTACGGCCGTGGTAGCCGCCCTCGAACGCGAACATCAGGCTTTTGCCGTTCGTCGCGTTGCGCACGATCTTCAGCGAATCTTCGATCGACTGCGAACCGCCGACGTTGAAATGCACGCGGCCGTCCAGGCCCCATTTTTTCTTCGCATCTTCGGCGACTACTTTCGCCAGTTCGATCTTGGTCGGATGCAGATATTGGCTCGCGACTTGCGGCAGCGTATGGATCTGCTTGATCAGCGCATCGTTGAGACGTTTGTTCGCATAACCGAAGTTGACGGCTGAATACCACATCTGCAAATCGAGGAAGGGTGTGCCGTCACCGTCGTACAGATAGCTGCCGTCGCAGCGATCGAAAATCTTCGGCGGATCGGAATAATGAACCGTGTCGCCGAACGAACAATATTTGGCTTCGTCGGCGAGCAAATCGGCGTCGCGATCGACGGTGGAAAATACCGGCCGCGCCGGCAATGCTGCTTCACGCATGAGAGACGATGTCCTGCGAATGGATGGGTTGTTCGCGGCCGGTTAGATGACCTGCGATGAGCGACGGCATCAATGTGATGACGTCGGAAAAATCCTTGATCGGCGCGTGCGCGATGTTGTTCGCAATGCAATGCGCGATGAGTTTGCCTTTGGCGAATACGAAATCGGCCACGCGTGCGACGCAAAAATCCGACGCGCCATCGCCGATCAACAACACGCGTTTGCCGGTCGCGCGCGAATTGACGGATTGGGCGCATTTGCACGTGCCGCTGGCAACGCGGCATTCGGTGCTCGCATTCGGGAACGTGAGTTTCCAGCGACGCTCCGCGACAGCGTCGAGTTTGTTCGACGTGACATGCAAACCGTCCAAGTCGTACCGCGCGAGAATTTTGTGGATCGCATAATCCAAACCGTCGCTCAGAATCTCGACGCGAATACCGAGCTGTTTGGTCAACGCGACGAATTCCGCAAATGATGCATCGAGTTTGCGCGCAGCCAGATGCGCATCGAGTTGCGTGCGGTCCATGTCGAGCAGTGCAACCTGCCCCGCCATGCATTCGCGCGAGCCGATCTTGCCGGCGCGCCATTCGGCTTCGAGCGCTTCCCAGCCAGCGAGGCCGAACGTTTCGAGCAATGTATCGGTTGTGTCGTCGAGGGCGGCGGTGCCATCGAAGTCACAAAGAATGGTCCAATCGGACACGTGGATCCCCGTCATCGAATCAGCAAGTGCAATTTTGACAGCAGGTCGTTAAGGCAACCTAGCGCGGCGTTGTCGTCCGATGGAATTGAGGCGCCTTTAACCCGTTTCCATGGGCGATCTGGCAAAATGACGCTATATTGTCGTTGATCGCTAACGGTATGTCGAGCCAAAGAACGTTCTTCGCCTACTCACGCTGGGACCTCATCCCGACACTGATGGGGATCGGCCATTTAATCTTCGTGGCGACGCTTTTTTTCGGTTTCCACGCTATTCCCTGGGCCGTGTGGATTCCGCTGGCGCTGGTTTATTCCGTGAGTATCGCGTGGAGCATCAATTCCACCAGCCACAATTTCATTCACAACGCCTTCTTCACGTCGCCTGCCCTGAACCGCATTTACAGCGTGATTCTTTCCGTGACAGACGGGTTCTCTCAAGAGTTCTATCACCATGTTCACCTGCGTCATCACGTGGGCAACATGGACCGCATCGGCGCGAACGGCACGACCATCGATCCACTGTCGATCTATCGCTATGGCAAAGACGGCAAGCCGGAAAGTCCGTGGACGTATACTTTTTACAGTTATTTCCGCGACGACATCGGTGAAGTCTACAAACGCGTCAAGGAAAAATTTCCTGCGAAAGCTCAATGGATCTGGCGCGAAATCTATATCGTCGTCGGGCTGTATCTTATTTGCCTGATTTATGACTGGCGCGCGTTTCTCGCGCTGGTGCCGTTTTATTATTTCGGCCATTCGCTGTCGTCGTTGAACGGCTATTACGAACACTTCAAAGGCAACCCGGATCAGCCGATCGCCTGGGGCGTGAGCACCTACAACAAAGTATACAATTGGACATGGTTGTACAACGGCTTCCATGCCGAACATCATTTCCGGCCGAAAGTGCACTGGACCAAGATGGTGGAGTTGCGTGATTCGATCATCGCGGATCAGCGCGCGGCCGGTGTGCACGTGATGCCGTTTTGTCATGGACTGGGGTTTTTGGATCGGAAACCGGCGCGGTATACGGTTTTGGCCGGTGCAAGCAACGAATCGACCGTATAGCGCTCGCGAAAAACCTAGCAGGTTTCGCACTACTCGAGTTTTGCTAGGCTGGCGCGCTTCGTGGCAGTCGTTTGAATCTGGGGAAATCGCATATGTTCGCGCGCTTAGTCATCGTTACGACGTTACTCTGCACGCTGCCTAGCATTGTTTTAGCCGATAACCAATCGACGGCTTCCGCAAGGCGGTTAGCGGTGGTCGTCGAACGAGCAATCAGCAACTACGACGTTGCACGCCCGCCAACCGCTGCAGAACTCGCGCGCCTGGATCGCCAATCACGGTTACTTCGTCGCTCGATCAGTTCGACGGATATCGCTGCATCTCGCAAACTTGATACGGCAGATTCGTTATTGGCTCAATTACACGATCGCGTGACGCACGCGCGGCCACCGATCGCGCAATCGTCAACAAGCGCCCATGTCGAAACCGTCACCGCAGACCATGGCGGAGCCTGCGCGAACGCGTTGGGGATAGATTCAACGCGCGCCGTCCGCGTGACGCTCCCGACCAGCGGCGATGCGTGGCTGCGCGTGCTGGGCGCGAGCGATTTAAAAGTAAAAACTCAATCGGACGGAGCGGACCCTGCGCTGGAGATCTACCGAGGCTGCGGCGCTGCTGCGCAACTGATCTCACGAAACGACGATAGCGGACGTCTTGACGCACACGTCGCAGTTCAAAATCCGGCGCGTGACGATCTATTCGTTCGACTCACGAATTCAGGCGATGCAGCACCGATCACCGTCAGCGTCGTCACCGATTCGCTCGCAACCGTCACCGGCAAAGTCACCGATAAAAAAACCGGACTACCAGTGGCCAACGCGACGGTTCAACTAGCGTGCTCGAATTTTTTCGCCGATTTCTGCGGCGCGCAGGCGACGACCGATGCGAGCGGAAACTACCAAGTCAGCGATTCGGCGGGCAGTTATTTCGTCCGCGCCGACGCAAGCACGTATGTCTCCGTGCTTTACCCAAACGCCGTTTGCATCGGGCAGGGCGAGCCGTTCGCGACCAGCGGCTGCAACGTCGGCGCTGCGCAGTACCTGAGTTTCGACGAGGGGACGACGCCTGACATCAACTTCAGTCTTGATGCCGGCCATAAGATCAGCGGGCAAGTCCGCGACGCGACGAATCAGCCGCTATCGGACGCGACGGTGCTATTCGAGGATACCAGTGGTGACACCATTGCCACCGCATTCACGGACAGCGGCGGCCACTACTCACAAACGACTTTGCCGCCAACGAACTACGTCGTCATTGCGATGGACAGCGGCTATGCATCGCAGATGTACCAGAATCACACATGCAGCGGCCCGAGTTTCAATCAATGTGATATCTCGCAAGCCACGCCGGTGCCGCTGACGTCGGGCGATGTATCCGGTGTGGATTTCAGTCTGCCGCATTTAGCCTCTGTGACGGGGACGGTGCTCGGCGACGATAACCAACCGCTGACATCGTTCGGGGTTGAGGTTGAAGCGGTGGATTCCGCGGGCTACCTCGCTGGCAGTGGTGGCGTCGACGCCGAAGGCAATTACGAATTAGGTCCGTTACCGCTGGGCACGTACTTTCTCATCGCAAGCGCCCAAGGTTACTTTTCCGAGCTCTACGCCGGTATTACGTGCGGCGCAAATTGCCTCGACAGCGCATCGTCGGCCACGACCATCAGCGTCACGACCGTAGGCGAAGTCAGCACGGCCAACTTTCACCTTCACGCCTTGCCGCCCGTTCTTGGGCAAGTCACGGATGCCGTCACGAACTCGCCCGTCGCGAACGTACTTATCGCTGCCAGCGTTATGCCGCCGGCTCAATTTTCAAATGTGTCTTCCGCTTACACGGATCAAAGTGGCAATTACACGCTCGCCAATGTTCCGCCCGGCACTTACTACGTCTGGGCACAAAGCGCCACCCATGTCGACCAAGTTTATCCAAACCTACCCTGTGAATCGGATCAATATTCCTTTTTCGGTTGCAATGTTTCGGGCGCGATTTTACTCACGATCGCCGATGGCGTAACGCCGCCGCATTTCAATTTTTCGCTTGCTCCGTCAGGAATAATCGAGGGCAAGGTCACCGTTGATGCCGGTCCTGGAAGCGATTTGGTGGCAAGCGCGTCGATCAATCTTTATAACGCCGCTGGCGCCCTGGTCGATGTCAGCTTCCCGGACGGAACCGGGCATTACGTTTTCAACGATCGGCCGCCGGGTACTTATTTCGCGCAATCGACAGCCATCTCGAGTTACATGGCGCAGACGTGGCAAACAATCGACTGCACCGAGCCGTGCGCGGCAACGCTCGGCACGCCGATTGTGATCGGTACGGGGAATACCGTATCTGGAATCGATTTCAATCTCGTGCAGCTCGATGCGTTTGTCGGTCGCGTCACCGATGCGAACGGCTTGCCGATAGGCGGTGCAATTGTCGACATATACGATCCGTCGGCCGGCGAATGGACAGGGCAAGGTATTGCCGATTCGCAAGGCTACTACGCCGTGACCGGTTCCTACGCCGTATCGTACGAGTTGGCCACTGAAGCCGGACCCGGATATGTCGATCAGGTTTATAACGGCATCAGCTGTCCGTTGGGATCGGCCTATGAAGGGCTTTGCAGCTTGAGCGGCGCGACGCCCGTGCAGCTCGTGATGTACGCCACGCAACCGCATATCGTCAATTTCGTCTTGCAATCGAACGATCCGATTTTCGCAAACGGATTCGAATGACGAGCGCTAACGTGAGATGCGGGATTTCTCCTGCGTCTCACGGAGTGTATCCAGGAAAGCTTGTCCATACCGCCCGAGCTTTGCCGCACCGACACCGCTGATCGCAGAAAACTCGTCGGATGTCTGCGGCCGCTCGCGCAACATCTGCAGCAACGTCGCGTCGTGGAAGATGACATACGCGGGCACGCTCTGCTCACGCGCCAGACGCGCGCGGGTGGCGCGCAATTCGTTCCACAGATGTGTCTCGTGCGGTGCGATGTCGACGGACGACTTTGACGCGCTGGACTGCGCAGTTTTTCGACGGCGTTCCTTTTTCTCGGCCGGTTGGCGCAAACTGATCGTCGCCTCGCCACGCAGGATTGGCCTGCTCGCCGATGTCAGTCTGAGCACGCCATACCCTTCTTCATCCGTCGCCAATAATCCCGCGGCGACAAGTTGCCGAAACACGCTGCGCCATCGTCGTTCGTCAAGCTCTTTGCCGATGCCGAATGTCGTGAGGCGATCGTGGCCGAGCGATCGCACGCGTTCGTCATCCTCGCCGCGCAGCACCGCCACGAGATGTTTCACACCGAAGCGCTGATTGGTTCGAAACACGCACGACAGCGCTTTTTGCGCGAGTACGGTTCCATCGATCGCCGACGGCGGATCGAGGCAGTTGTCGCAATTGCCGCACGCCGCCTCGATCGTTTCGCCGAAGTACGCAAGCAGGCGTTTGCGACGACAACCCGTGGTTTCGGCGTAGCCGATCAATGCATCGAGCTTCGCGCGTTCCACACGTTTGCGTTCTTCACCGGATTCGGATTGCGCGATGAACTGGTTGAGCGCGACGACATCGCCGAGGCCGTAACACATCCACGCATCGGCCGGCAGTCCGTCGCGGCCGGCGCGCCCCGTTTCCTGATAATAGCCTTCGAGACTTTTCGGCAAATCCATGTGCGCGACGAATCGCACGTCGGGCTTGTCGATGCCCATGCCGAACGCGACGGTCGCGACGATCACGACGCCGTCGTCGGCGCGAAATCGCTGTTGATGCGACGATCGCGCCGCCGTATCCATTCCCGCGTGATAGGCCAACCCGTTGACGCCTTCGCCGACCAGCCAATTGGCCGTTTCCTCGACTTTCTTGCGCGACTGACAATACACAATGCCGGAATCGCCGACGTGTCCGTCGAGAAAATCCTTGAGCTGTCGGCGCGCATTGTCTTTCTCGATGACGCGGTAACGAATATTCGGCCGGTCAAAACTCGACACGAATTCGCGCGCGTTCGACAGACTGAGCCGCTCGACGATCTCGCGCCGCGTCGGCGCATCGGCTGTCGCGGTGAGCGCAATGCGCGGCACGTCCGGAAACCGTTCGTGCAGAATCGTCAGTTGTCGATATTCGGGGCGGAAATCGTGACCCCATTGCGACACGCAATGCGCCTCGTCGATGGCGAACAGCGCGATGGGCATCTGCGACATCTGATCGAGAAAACGTTCCGTCAGCAAACGCTCGGGCGCGACATACAGCAATTTCAGATCGCCTGACCGCATGCGCCGTTCCACGTCGCGTTGGGCGTGCACGTCCAGACTGGAATTGAGAAACGCGGCCTCGATTCCGAGTTGACGGAGTGCGTCGACTTGATCTTGCATCAGCGCGATCAGCGGCGAAATGACGATGCCGGTGCCGGCGCGCAACAGCGACGGAAGCTGATAACACAATGATTTACCACCGCCGGTGGGCATCAACACCAACGCATCGCCGCCGGCGACGAGGTGACCGACGATCGCTTCCTGCTCCCCGCGAAACGCCGCGTAGCCGAACACGCGGCGCAGCACATCCATGGCTTGTGATTGCATGCGCGGATGGTAACAAAGTGTTGCGCCGCTTCCGTGAGCAATCGGATTTGGCTAATGTAGGCAAATGTCGACAGGGATACACATGAAAATCCGCAAATTTCTCATCGCGACCGCGCTGGTCGCGCTCGCCGGATGCGGCGGACCGACGCATCCGATCAATCCGCCGAACGCGAGCATTCAACAGCTTGACGTACTCGCCGATGGCCGGTGGAAAATCCAGATTCGCCTGGAAAATTTCAGCGACAAGACGGTGCACTACACCGACCTTAAGGCATCACTGCGCGTGGGCGGCGAGCCGGCGGCGGACATTTCGCTCAATACCGATATGGATGTGCCGGGCGAGAATGCCGATACGCTCGATATGACATTGACGCCCACCCCGGCCGCGAACAAAGCGCTGGCGACCGACGTGAAGCTTCCAGGCGGCGCATCGTATGAATTGAAGGGAACGATCACCATTCCCGCCGCGAGCAAAGACTTCAAATTCGAACACAAGAGCCGGCTGTCGCCGGTCCCTGGCATCGCCAATCAGTATCGTTAGCCGAATCGGGTTGTCATCATGAGTCTCTACAAAGCGCCGTTGGCGGACATGCGCTTCGCGTTGTTCGACGTGCTCAAAGCCGATGCGCAATACGCGCGCCTGCCTGGCGGTGAAAACGCGACGCGCGACATCCTCGATGCGATCCTCGACGAAGCCGCGCGATTTTCCGAACATGTTTTAGCGCCGCTCAATGCCGTCGGTGACGAGGAAGGCTGTCATTTCGATAAAGCCACCGCAACCGTCACTACGCCGAAAGGTTTCAAGGAAGCCTACGCGCAGTACATCGCCGGTGGTTGGGGTGGACTCACCGCGCCGGAAGCGTACGGCGGACAGCATCTGCCCGAATCGATCGGTGCGCCGCTGAAGGAAATGATCGATTCGGCGAATCTGTCGTGGGGAACCTATCCGCTACTTTCGCACGGCGCGACCGAAGCGCTGAAACAACACGGCGAAGAATGGCAGCGCGAAGTGTTTCTCAAGCCCATCATCGAAGGCCGCTG
>CAZZWP010000100.1:0-2942 GCA_964657965.1 uncultured Rudaea sp.
GATGCTCTAATCGTCGATGCTCCGATCGCGCATCGAACGCACCTAGCGCACGTGCGCAAAGCGCCGGCAATGTTCGAGATAGGCCGCTTCGTGAATCTGGATCAAGTCGACGATGCTCGTCCATAACCATGACGGCGCGTCGAGCGATTTCGTGCTGTAACGCCGCAACTCCTGTGCCCAGCGCATGCGATGCGCTCGGGTCATCTGCCGTCCATGCGCGCGGCCCAACACCGCCGCGAGATAACGCGCGGTGGCGCCGGCGTCGTGTTGTTCCAAGCGCTCTGTATCGATTTTTAAATCCTGCGGCAGCAACTCGCGCACGACGACCGGTCGATTCGACACGGTCGCGGCAAGCATGCGGTCACCCAGAAACGGCGCCAGTGCGCGCGCCCCTTCGACGACGCGCAACGCATGGCCGGCCGGCATCGCCACATCTTTCGCGTGCGGGGCCACCGTCGGTGTCGCTTGCTTGATGTCGACGAGACTCATTCCTTTGTCGTTGGCGCCGCGCTTGCCCACGCCGACGAGCACCGCACAACGCAACCGGCCGAGCGAGCTGCATCCTTTCACCCAATACGCCGCGTCGAGCACTTTGATGTCGTCGCCGTCTTTGCGGTGATTCAACGACGTCAGCAAACGACGGAAATCTTCTGTTTGCGCCAACGCGTCGATGCTCTCGCGCTCGTCTTTCAACAACGGCCAGAATCGTTTTCCCAGCGGAATGTTGGGCGAGGTACCGTCGATGCGTTCGTCGGCGAGATGTCGCCACTCCCGACGCAGTGCGCGGCGCAGGGTCAAACGGATTCCATCGGGATGTTTCGACCACGCCGGCGCACCATTGCGTCCGCGCAATGCGTTTGTATAGCCGTCGACCAATTCTTCCAGCATCGTCGCCGTGATGATGCCGGGCAGATCCGAACTGCGCGCGGCCATCGCGAGCGACAGTCCGAGTCGAATCAAATCGTGCGCGGGATTGCCGACGACGGTTTGATCCAGATCGCGCACCTGGATTTCGATTTGTCCTTCCGCATCGGCGACGGGGCCGAGATTGCTCAGATGACAATCGCCGCAGATCCAGACGGCGGGGCCATCCGGAATTCGCGACGACGTCGTCTCCAGCCATTCATAGAACTTCGCCGTGTTGCCGCGGACGTACGCGTGCGCGGACGAAGCCATTTTTAGATTGCGAATTGCCGTCAGTTTCGATTGTCGTTGCTTGACGGTGCGTGGCACAGACTGGGTTTGTTTCATCGTGATCCGGAGACTGACGGGTCTCCATCATACGCGCTGGCTCAAACACGGTTGTCGATGCTGCGTGAGCGTGCTGGACCGTGGTTCATCCCGATCACCGTGAATTGAATTCGGGCGATGACAAAAGAAACGTGTTCCACTCTTGTTGCGACGATGCGCGCTGCAACGCATCGATCGTGTTTTGCGAGAGATATGGCTGCACAGACTCGAAATACAGTTGCGACGACAACTGCGGAAATCCCGTCACCGCTCCCTTTTCGCCGTCTTCGGCATCGAACAAACCGGCGTTGCCGTTGCCGATCATGTGCGCGATGTCGAAGCGATGCGACAGTTGCCCCGAACTGGCCCATGCACTGTCGACGAGCGGATAGCCTTCGGGCGTGGAATGGCCGAACAGCGATTCGCCCTGGCCATTGAGCCAGTTCACGATCGGATGCGAATTCAAAATCGGTTTGCCGTCGTATGCGAACCGCACGGACGAAACGACGTAATGCATCGGGTCTTTGTATTTCTTGCCGAGCGACGCTTCGAATTCCCGCGAGGTGAACAGCGTGCGCAGCACCTCGGCGATGTCGCCGTGGCTGTGTTGAAACGTATGGGCCATGGCATCGACAAGTGAAGCCGGCGGATCGTCCGACACAAAATACTGAGCGAGCTTGTGCGAAACGAAGTGCGCGCACGCGGGTTGGTCG
Source organism: uncultured Rudaea sp. (assembly GCA_964657965.1). Classification (GTDB taxonomy): domain Bacteria; phylum Pseudomonadota; class Gammaproteobacteria; order Xanthomonadales; family Rhodanobacteraceae; genus Rudaea. The sequence goes on from CAZZWP010000100.1 coordinate 1,944, forward strand.
ACCAAAATATCCACGGCGCGTTTCACTTCATCGAAACCGCCGCCTTTGATTTTTTGACCCAGCAACACGCGATCGCCGAAGTCGTGCCGCGCCGGATTGAATTCGAACAATCCATCGCGCACCAGCAGTTTTTGCCATTCCGGACGCAACTTCGGATCGTCGTGATTGGTGTCGATGCCCACGCCCGTCAGCACATGCGCCAATTCCTGCACGTCGTTCTGCGTGTAACCGCCGTCGACACCCAGCGTGTGCAACTCCATCAACTCGCGCGCGTAATTTTCATTCAGATGATTGATCGCGTTTTGCGAATTGTCGAGATATTGCAGCATGGCCGGATTCGTCAGCGTGGCCATTACCAGATCCCGAAACTTGCCGAGCGCGTGCGGCCGAATGCTGCGATCTGCATAGTCGGTCAGCAAAAATTTGGCGTATCCTTTTTGCGAGAAGACGTTGAAGTGATTCAACCAGAACCAAACCATCTGCTCTTTCAATTGCGACGGCGAATAAATCGCGCGCAAGAGTTGTTCGCGTGTCGCTTCGTAGATCAACTTGTTGCCGAAATCGCCACGCGTCTTGCGCGCGTCCTGTTTCGCGTTTTCGTCGGACAGTGTGCTGATGCGTTTCTGTTCGGCGATTTCGTCGACGACCAACTGCGCCGGCGACGTTCGCGACACCGTCAGCTGATCGATTTGCGACTGAATCGGCGCGGGCAGCGCATCGCTTTTGCCTTGCAGTTGTTCGTCTAAAAATCGGCGTCGGCCCAGCACATGAAATTGCTTCACGGCGTCGCTATCCAGCCCATAGGTGACGCGTCCGAGCCATAACGCATCGTTATGGCTGAGCGTCTCGTTCGTCGCCGCCGGCACCGGCGCAGCGGCAAAACAAGCCGCGACAAAAAACCATGATCGATTGATGAGTGGCATAGCGCCGACGGTAGCAAGACCATCGTTAATGCGAGTCAAACCGCGCGTATCAGCGGAAAGCCTTTAATTGTTTTTA
>CAZZWP010000100.1:2952-11606 GCA_964657965.1 uncultured Rudaea sp.
GAAGTTCCGAGCGCAACTCCGCCAGCTCGCGCATCAGCGTTTCGATGTTGACTTCGTTTTTCAGATTGACCTTGAAGTCCGTATCGGCGCGCGCGCGGTCTTTGCGCGCCTGGCGATTCTGGCTCATCACGATGAGCGGACCTTGCAAGCCGACGAGAATACCCAGCGCAAGATTGAACAATTGATACGGATAGGGATCCGGCGGCGGATCGAGAATAAACCCCATATTCGCGATGCACCAAAGCAACGTCAGTCCGAGCAAGAAGAAGATGAACTTCCAGCTTCCGTTTAACTCCGCGACGATATCGGCTACGCGATCGCTCCACGTCAGATGTTTCTCGAATTCTTCGTCGACGTTTTTTGCCGCGCGCCCGGACAACAACGCATTCGTTTCGCGCAGGCGCTGACTAATCTTTCGCAAAAACGCCATCGCCGCACGCGGCCGGCTTTCGAGGTAAGCCTCGAGCGTAGCGTGCTTCAACTCGAGCAATACCGCATCCGTCGCCGCGAGCGCACTAGCGCTGCGCGGTTGTTCGTCGAACAGCGCAAGCTCGCCGAAGATTTCACCACGCGTGAGGTCCGCCAGCGAAATGCGCCGCGACGCTTCGCCGGGCAAGTGAATGTTCACGTAGCCGCTTTCGACGATATACATGGCGTCGCCGACCTCGCCGGCGGCGAAGATCATCTCGCCCGCACGGCACTGGCGGCGAACCAGCGTCACGGTCAGCGCCTGCAAGTCGTCGTCGGCCAATCCTTCGAACAAGGAGATCGAGCGAAGCAGCGGCAAGACGTCCATCGGCGTTTCCATCGAGCAGTACGCCTTCTGCAGGCATCGCCCGAAGTCTAATGCATCTGCGCCGACGCAGTCGCGACGCGGCGTGTGCTCGAACTAGTTCACCGCGTGCGCGTAATAACGCACTTCATGACGATCCCACGCGGCCGGATGTCCGGCGAAACCTTGGCGTAGCGACGTGCTCTTATAGTTCGTGCCGCCGGCCTGCGTTACTTGCGGGCCTTCGACGCGAATCGCCGCGTCGCTTTTATTACTGGGTCTGACGATTGCGATGTGACCCGGTTTATCGTCGTGATGGTTTTTGTAAGTCGCCACGACGAAAAATCCGCGATTGGCATAACTTTGCGCTTCGGCGTCGGTGTGCACGGGTCGCCAGCCTTGCTTTTCGCCTTCGTTCGCCAGCCAATCGTATTGTGCGTTGGCGAGAAGGATCTGCGCGTGCTCCGGTGGACGCAGAATGTAGATTCCAAACCGTTTTGCCGCGGCGGCAACGAATGCGCTGCAATGCGTGTGCTTGCCGGCACTGACTTCCGGTTTGCCGTCCGGCACGCCGGTTTCCCAATGCACGTGCGTTCCGGCCGGCCAGTGATTTTCTACATCGAGCGCGTCGATCGTTGCCGCGAGCTGGTCTGCTTGCGGCGTGATCTCGGCGGCCCTCGAAGAACCCAGGAAAGCGAACGCCAAGAAAGCGAATAGAAACGATCTGGAACATTTAATCCAATGGAGATTCGAAGCGATCATGCGTGTTTCCCCGATAGACACTGAGAATACGTTGAACAGAACGCGAACCCTTCATCACATTGAACGGCAAACCACAACCGCTTATTAGATGGCCGATGACGCAACAACGTCCCCCACGAGTACTATCGTCCCATGAAAAAGCGCAAAGCCGAAAAGAAAGCGATCAATCTCGCGCTGCAGGGCGGCGGCGCGCACGGCGCATTTGCGTGGGGCACCATCGATGCGTTGCTCGCTGACGGAAGAATCGATATCGAAGCGATCAGTGCGACCAGCGCCGGCGCGATGAATGCGGCCGTGCTCGCCGATGCATTGACCGACGGCGATGCCGATCACGCGCGCGAACGGCTCACCGCGTTCTGGCATGCCATCGCCGACGCCGGGCAGCAGTGGAATCCGGTTAAACCGCTGCACGACTGGACGGGACGCGAAATCCCGGTCGAACAATCTCCTTTTTATTGGATGTTCGACGCGATGACGCGGCTGTTTTCACCGTATCAACTCAATCCTTTCAACTTCAATCCGCTGCGGCAAGTTCTGGAACAGCATATCGATTTCGAAAAGTTGCGAGGTACACAAGGCGTCAATGTATATTTGTGCGCAACCAATGTCGAAACCGGCAAGGTGCGTATCTTCAATCGCGCGGAACTCACCGCCGATACCGTGCTCGCGTCGGCATGCTTGCCATTCCTGTTCCAGACCATCGAGATCGACGGCAGTCACTATTGGGACGGCGGCTACATCGGCAATCCGGCGATCTTTCCGCTGATTTACGGTTCCAAATCTTGCGACGTGGTGATCGTTCACATCAATCCGATCGCGCGCCAGGGCGTGCCGAAAACCGCGCCGGAGATCATGAACCGCATCAACGAGATCAGCTTCAATTCCTCACTCATGCGCGAGATGCGGGCGATCGCGTTCGTCACACGGCTCGTCGACGACGGCAAAATCGACGCGGCGAACATGAAGCAGATGTTGATCCATTCGATCCGCGACGATGACGCGATGGCGGCGCATTCGGTGGCCTCAAAACTCAATCCGGACTGGGACTTTTTGTGCCAGCTCAAAACGAGCGGCAGTGCGACCACCGACCGCTGGCTGCGCGAGCATTTCGTCGATCTCGGCGCGCGCTCCAGCGTGGATTTGCAAGCCGAGTTTCTCTAGCCGATTGCGACATTACGATGACATCGGGCGCATCGCGCCATAAGAATCTCCGCGCGCGTCACTCGACTGTCACGTCGCTTACCTACCTTTGACATCGCCGCGTCCAGCGCCGAGTCCGACCAGCCGATGTCTACCTTTCGCGATCGAATCGATCACTGCGTGTTCAACGCCATTTATTCCCGCTCGCTCGTTTATAACGCGTGCTGGGAAGATCCGGCCATCGATCGTCAGGTGCTCGGCATTTCTTCCGACGACACGGTGCTGGCGATCACCAGCGCGGGCTGCAACGTGCTCGACTACGCGTTGCTTAAGCCGCGGCATATTTACGCCGTCGATGCCAATCCACGGCAAACGGCGTTGCTCGAGCTGAAACTGGCCGGTATCAAGCATCTCGGATTCGACGACTTCTTCGCGATTTTCGGCAACGGCTATCACGCCGATTTCCAGATGCTCTACAAACGACACATGCGCGACGGACTCTCCGATTTCGCAACGTCGTGGTGGGATAAACACGGCAACTGGTTCACGAGCAAGCGCGGCAGTTTTTATTTCCACGGACTTTCCGGCCTCGTTGCGTCCGGCGTTCGTCATTATTTCCGGATGCGTCCACGATTGCGCGTCGCGATGGATGCGTTGATCAGCGCGCGCGACCTGCCCGAACAGCAGGCCATTTATGATCAACGCATCGCGCCGTTATTGTGGAACCGCGTCGTCAACTGGACCATTTCCCGGCAATTCGTGATGAGCCTGCTCGGCGTGCCGTATCCGCAGCGCAAACTCGTCGAAGCGCAACATTCCAACGGTATCGCGAGTTTTATTCGCGGTTGTGTCGAATACGTATTCCGTCAATTGCCCCTATCGAGCAATTATTTTTGGCGGCTGTACCTCACCGGACGCTACGATCGCGACTGCTGCCCGGAGTATTTGAAGGAATCCGGTTTCCATGCATTGAAAAACGGATTGGCCGATCGGATTTCCGCACATACCACGACGGTCACGCAGTTTCTGGAAAGCCACGACGAACCGATTTCGCGCTTCGTCTTGCTCGATCACATGGACTGGATGAGTTCGTATTACCCGGCCGCGCTCGTCGAAGAATGGAATGCGATCTGCGAACGCGCCGCGCCGGGTGCGCGCATTTTGTTGCGGAGCGCGCATGCTAAACCGGCGTATCTCGAAGAAATAAAAGTCGGTCCCGATCGTCGTCACTTGCGCGAGCTGTTTACGTTTCTCGACGCCGAAGCCGATGCGCTGCAGATCCAGGATCGCGTCCACACCTATCCCGGCTTCGTGATTGCGCATGCCCCTGCTTGAGCGGCTGCAAAACGATTTCGTGGTGCTGCGCCAACTGGTTCGCGGTATGCCGCGCAATGTTCCTCACGCTCAGCAGTTGCAAGCGTTTTATGGACCGCAAGCCGCTCACTACGACGAGTTCCGCGATCGCCTATTACCGGGACGCAAGGAACTGATTCAGCGACTGCCGTTACCCGCCGACGCGCGCGTGGTCGAACTCGGCGGCGGAACGGGGCGCAATCTGGGTTTTTTCGGCGAGCGTCTCGATCGCATCGCGTCGATGGATATCGTCGATCTTTGCCCGGCGTTGCTCGACGTCGCCCGTTCTCGCGCGAGCGACAAATCGCAAATCCACGTCATCGAAGCGGATGCCACGACCTATCAGCCCGCGTCGCCGGTGGACTGCGTTTATTTCTCGTACTCGCTCACGATGATCCCCAACTGGCAGGCCGCGCTATCGAACGCGTGGGCCATGCTGAAACCCGGCGGCGTCATCGGCGTCGTCGATTTCTGCGTGCCGATGCAGACCGCGTCGCGCGTTCGTCCCATTCGATCGCTCGCGGGAAAATTCTGGAAACGCTGGTTCGCACACGATGGCGTTCGTTTGGACCCGCAACACCGCGCGATTCTGCGCCAGTTGTTTCCGCACAATGAAATCATCGAGCGCCGAGCGCCGGTTCCTTATTTGCCGCTCGTCAACGTGCCCTACTATCTTTTCATCGGACGCAAGCCGGCGGCTGCCTGATCACACCGGCATCAGTCAGTGAGTTGGCGACGTCGATAACCAGCCGCCGCTGAAGTTACCGCGGCGCAGTCCGTTCGCCAGGTACGGATTTTTCTTCATCACCGTCCAGACGAATTCGCTGCGAAAATTTTCCAGCATCGAGAGAATCGGTCCTTGATCGATACCGATGTACAACGTGTCGACCCAACCCAAGTTCGGCACGATTTTCCCGGTGCGTGGCGGCCGATCGGTGAACGTGAAACTCGGATTGAACGCGTCGACGAAACCGTACTTTGTATACACGTTGTCGCCGTAGCGTTTTTCGAGTTCATCGATCAGCGGCAGGACGATTTCCGGTGTGAACGCGATCGACGACACGGCGGCCGTCGGCGCGATCGTCCCGTCGTCGATCGCATAATTCAAACCGACGCCGCGCGCGATATAGCCGTAAAACGATTTCGGATCACTCGCGTAGCGATCGATGCCATCCGGCGGAATCGCGCCTTTGGGTCCGTTGCACGCGGTGAGACCCCAGACGTTGGCGCCATAATCCTTCCAGTTTAGCGGATTGTGAATCGCATATTGCCGCTGCGCCAACGCCGCGCGCTGGCTGTTGGTGAAATAGTCGATGCCACGCTTGCGCATGTAGTCGTCTTGTATGCCGCGAAAGTCGATCCACGATTGCGCGTACTGATGCCAGAACAGCGGCCCGCCGCCGAGATGCTCCTCACCCTGGAATTCGCCCCATGTCAGATCGTACGTCTCGGCCCAGCGCGACCACGACTCGCCGTCGAGCGCGTGCGTCGGCGAACTCAGCGCGACGATGTATAAGATCGTCGCTTCGCTATAACCGTGATAGAAATTCCTGTCGTAGCTGTGCTCCGGTGTCCAGCCGCCCTCCAGAAGATCGCCGCCATGCGCGAACCATTTCCAGTCGACGGCGCGATAAAGCTCGTCGGCCAGTTGGCGAATCGATGCTTCATCTTTCGTCTTGCGATCGAAATACGACATGCTGAAAAGAACGCCGGCCATCAGCTCGCTCGTGTCGAGCGACGACAGTTCGATCGACGCTTTCGATCCGAAGCGACGTCCGCTTTCCATGTCGAGGAAGTGATAGAAAAAACCATGGTTCCCGGCCGCGTCGACCGCATCGCTCTGCGGCGCGTCGTGGAAGAATCGCAACGTGGCCAATGTTCGCTTCACCGCTTCGGCGCGCGTCATCCAGCCGCGCTCGACGCCGATCCCGTACGCGGTCAACGCAAATCCGGTCGCGGCGATCGAAGCGAAGTAGTCGCCCGATCCGTCCTTGGGCCAATGATCCGGCGCGAGTCCATTGATAACGCTGGAACTGTCGCGGAAGTAATTGAAGGTTCGGCGCTCCAATTCGTCGACTGTTTTTCTGTCGGATGCATTGAGAGCGGCGTACGCCGTCGTGACATTGCTGGTCGCCGCTGGCGCGCTCGCGACGAGCGCCAGGAGAATGCAGCAAAATACGAATCGCAGACCTCTCACGACGCTCACTCGTCAACCGGCAGTCCCGAACCTTACTACGCCACGCGCAAAACTAGAATGGACGGCTGCCGGCCGATGCGGTTGGTTGATCAAAAACTACTCAGCCTAATGCGCCGAGATAGACCGCCTGCTCGGGCGAAAGTCCAGCTTTGACCTGTTTTGAAATATCGTCGGCGAGCACTTCGTCGCGACCGTTTTCGATCGCGTCGAGAACCTGCTTCGCCACGGCGAGCGGATCGCTTTTCGGACCTTGCGCGTGCGCGGCCATATCGGTATCCATGTAGCCGACATGCAGTGCGACGACATGCGTGCCTTGCGGTTTGAGTTCCTGCCGCAGCGCATTGGTCAGCGACCACGCGGCCGCTTTCGACGCGCTATACAACGCGCTGCCGGGCATCGCTATCCAACTCAACACGGACAACACATTCGCAATCGCGCCGCCACCGTTGGCCTTGAGGATCGGCGCGAATGCCTGACTCATTTCGAGTACGCCGAAGAAATTGGTTTCCATTTCCTCGCGCTGCTGTGCAACGGAACGCGCCGGTAGCAACGGCTCGCTGCGGATGATGCCCGCGTTGTTGATGAGCACGTTGACGTCGCTCGCGATCTTTGCCGCAGCGGCGATGTCGTGTGGGTTGGTGACGTCGAGACGCAACGCCTGAACGCCAGCGGTTTTGATGCTCGCCGCGTCGCGTGCGGCGGCGTAAATCTTACGCACGCCGGCTTCCTGGAGTGCTGTGACGAATGCGGCACCGAGACCGCGATTGGCACCCGTGACGAGTACCACGGAATCTTTCAGTTTCATGCTGGGCTCCTTTATATGATAGTTGTCATATTAACGGTCGATAAACTAATGGGTCGCGCGCGCCGTGAGCATTTCTCGCGTCGGCACAGCGCTAGTCGATACGTGACGTTGCGGCACCGTTAGGTTCACGGTGACTGTCGTCGACAGGCCCGGACGCAGGGCCAGCGCGTCGCGCGGATTCACGTCGAGGCGAATGCGTACGGGCACGCGCTGCACGATCTTCGTGAAATTGCCGGTGCCCGGTTCGAACGGCAACAGCGAGAACTGAGAACCCGAACCGGGCGCGAAGCTGTCCACTTCACCTTTCAGGATACGACCGGGAAATGCATCCACTTCGATCTCGGCCGACTGACCGGCGACCATGCGCCCGGTCTGCGTTTCCTTGAAGTTGGCGACGACATACAGCGAATCGAGCGGCACGACGGTCAACAAGCGCGTGCCCGGCTGCACGTAATCGCCCGGCTCGACTTGGCGATCGCCGACGACACCGTCGATCGGCGCGCGAATGATCGTATGCGACTGATCCTGACGCGCCAGATCGAGCGCTGCTTCGCCGGCCGCGACGCTGGCACGCGCTTGCGCGAGATTGGCCTGCAATGTCAGACGCTTCGCACGCGTGACGGAGAGCTGATTGCGGCTCACGTCGAATTGCGCGCGACTTTTTTCCGTATCGGCCTCGGCGCTGATCGCGGCGGCGCGGTATTGGTCGGCGTCGTGCCGGGCCACGGCACCGGTGCCGACGAGATCGTCGAAACGTTTCCGGTCCGCCGCGGCGCGATCGCGCTGCGCATCGGTTGAATGCATCGTCGCCTGCGCCGAGCGTACGTTCGACGCGGCCAGTTGTTCTTCTGCGTCGAGGCTGACCAGCGCGGCGCCGGCCGCTTCCTCTTGCGCACGCGCGTTCTGCAGCTGCGCCTGCGCGGACGCCACGCGCGCGTCGAATTCTTCCGAATCGATGCGAACGAGCGCATCGCCACGCTTCACGGGTTGATTGTGCTGAACGAGCACGGCGGCGACGAGACCGCGAATTTTCGGCGCGATGATCGAACTATCCGCCTGAAGATATGCGTTGTCCGTGGACACGGACGATTTCGGTGACGCGATCCAAACCGCACCTGCGCCGCCGACGATCGCCGCGACGGCGACGGCGATCACGGCCTTGCCCGAAAACGGCAAGCTGAAACGTCGTTGCGCAGAAACAGGTTTGAGCGGTGTCGATGCTTGCGTGCTCATCTTATTTCTCCAGATCGAACCGATGCCGGATCGCGTCGCGTGATGCGCGAAGTATCGCGGCGGACGATTTTTCATCCGGTTCGATGCGCGCCAGCGCTAACGCGCCGAGCATCTCGGCGTACATCGACTGCGCCGCATCGAGCGGCGCGTCGTAATTCAATTCGCCGAGCAATTTTCCGAGCGATTGCACCAGCCGCTGGCGGCCGACGGCGAATGCCGCGCGCGCTTTGTGCGACATGCGTGGCAAGTCCGACGCCAACGCAGCCAGAGGGCAACCGCTACGGCGCGCGTCGCGGTGCGCGGTAGAAAGATAGAAATCGAGATACGAACTCAGCGCCGCGCGCGGCGCGCGGTTCTCGGTCGAGCGCACGAGTCGCGCGCGCGATTCGGAA
>CAZZWP010000101.1:0-3606 GCA_964657965.1 uncultured Rudaea sp.
CGTTGGGCGACGCACGGCGCGCCGAACACGATTAACGCGCATCCCATCGCATCGCGCGACCAAACCGCGGTCGTCCACAACGGCATCATCGAGAATCACGATGAACTGCGCGCGGAAATGAAAGCGCTCGGTTACGCGTTCGCGACGGAGACGGATACCGAAGTGATCGCGCATCTCGTCGAACACGAAATGTCGAAAGGCGGCACGTTGCTGCAATCCGTGCAACGGGTGATTCCGCGTTTGCGCGGTGCATATGCCATCGCCGTCATTTCCAAACGCGAGCCGGGGCATGTCGTCGGCGCGCGGCGCGGCAGTCCGATGGTGGTCGGATTGGCTGACGGCGAACAATTCATCGCGTCCGACATCCACGCCTTGCTGCCCGTGACGCGCCGTTTCATTTATCTCGCCGAAGGTGATGTCGCCGAAATCACGGTCGACAGCGTGCGCGTGATCGACGAACACGGCCACGATGTGCAGCGACCGGTCAAAGTCGCGCATTTCGGCGCGGATGCCGTCGAGCGCGGCGAATATCGCCATTACATGCTCAAGGAAATCCACGAGCAGCCCCAAGCGATCGCCGACACACTCGAAGGCCGCATCGCGGGCGGACATATTCTCACGGAAATCTTCGGCGTTTCCGCGCGCGAGCTGCTGACGAAAACGCGCAACGTGCACATGATCGCGTGCGGATCGAGTTATCACGCCGCGCTGGTGGCGCGTTACTGGATCGAAAGCCTCGCGCGCATTCCGTGCAGTGTCGAAATCGCGTCGGAATATCGTTATCGCGACGCCGTCGTGCCGGCCGATACGCTGTTCGTCACGATCAGCCAGTCCGGCGAAACGGCCGATACGCTGGCCGCGTTGAAGCAGGCGAAGTCGCGAAAGTATCTGGCGACGCTCGCCATCTGCAACGTGCCGGAGTCATCGATTGTTCGCGAATCGGAATTGACGCTGATGACGCGCGCAGGTCCGGAAATCGGTGTGGCGTCGACGAAAGCGTTTACGACGCAGCTCACCGCGCTGGCGCTGCTCGCGCTGGAACTGGCGCGCCATCACGGCATCGACAATGCGCGCTACGAATCGCTCGTGCATCAACTCGAAACATTGCCGGGCGCGATCCGCGATGCGCTCGCGCTCGATGCGCAAATCAAAGTACTCGCGGAACATTTTGTCGCGAAGGATCACGCGTTGTTCCTCGGACGCGGAACGCAATTTCCGATCGCGCTGGAAGGCGCGCTGAAGTTGAAGGAAATCTCGTACATCCACGCCGAGGCCTATCCGGCGGGCGAATTGAAGCACGGTCCGCTCGCGCTGGTGGACGAAGACATGCCGGTGATCGCCGTGGCGCCGAACGATCATCTGCTGGAAAAATTGAAATCGAATCTCGAAGAAGTCCGCGCGCGCGGCGGCGAACTTTATGTGCTCGCCGATGCGGATGTCGCCGCGCACATGCCGAAGACGAGCGGTCATCTGCTCGCGTTACCACCGTGCGGCGAAATGATTGCGCCGATCGTTTTTACGGTTCCGCTGCAGTTGCTGGCTTATCACGTCGCCGTCTTGCGCGGTACCGACGTGGATCAGCCGCGCAATCTTGCCAAGAGCGTGACGGTCGAATAATCGCTCGTTCGATGTTGCGAAGCAGCATCGACTCGGCCAATACTAGCCGTGTCGATGCTTCGTGCGCGCGCCATGATTCTTCGCCCACTACTCATTTCGTGTTTCATCGTTCTGTCGGGATGTTCCGCGCACGAGCCGCGGACGGCAGCGATGGACGCGTGGGTGCGGACTGATCTGTTCTTCGGTATCGCTCCGCAAGATGCGTCGAGCGCGCGCCTGATCGAGAGAGAAAACGGCTGGCAGGCGTTTCTCGATCGCGAAGTGACGCCGCGTTTTCCCGATGGGCTCAGCGTTTACGATGTTTACGGTCAATGGCGTTCGCCGGGCAAAGCCGACATCACCCACGAACACGCGAAATCGTTGACGCTGATTTATCGCGACTCGACACAGCACCGCGCCGACATCGAAGCGATTCGCGCCATCTGGAAAAAAGAAACCGGCGAAGAATCCGTGTTGCGCGTGACGCAACACGTCGATGTCGCCTTCTGACGTGCCCAGCCTTCGCGTCACCGCTGGCGACATTAACGGTTTCATCGGGCTGGTCGTCGACAATCTTTCCGTGCTCGCCTTCCTGGCCGGCGCGCTCATCGGCATTTTTCATTTTCCGCCGGAAATCATTTTCTCGCGCATGTTTCCAGGTACGGCGCTGGGCGCGCTGGTCGGCAATCTCATCTACACGCGCATGGCAGTGCGCAGCGGCCGCGCGGATGCGTGCGCGATGCCGCTCGGCATCGATGCGCCGACGACGATCGGTCTGGGCTTGCTCGTGCTCGGGCCCGCATTCGTGACCTTCAAGCAGCAAGGCATGGACGAAGCCGCGGCGGCAGAAGCGACGTGGCATCTCGGCATGGCGGCGATGATCGTGATGGGCGTGTTGAAAACGATACTTTCATTCGCGGGCTCGACCGTATTGCGCGCCGTCCCGCGCGCCGCACTGCTCGGGTCGATCGCTGGCGTCGCGTTGTCGCTGATCGGATTTTTCTCGCTCGTCGAAATCATGCGCTTTCCGGTGATCGGATTGGTGTGCGTGGGCATCGTCCTCTACGCGCTGCTCCGACGCGGGCGTATTCCATTCCGTATTCCCGGCGTGTTGTTCTCCGTCATCGTCGGCTTGATGCTTTATTACACGCTCGGACCGCTCGATTTGCTGGGATCTAGTTTTCACGCGCCGAGCGCGCCGATGCTGCGCTTCAATTTGCCATGGCCGTCGCTCGGTTTCATCGACGGATTGCGCTACACGCCGCCTTATCTGGCGCTTATTCTCCCGTTCGGATTATTGATGGTGATCGGCGGCATCAACGTCACTGAAAGCGCGCGTGCCGCCGGCGACGATTACTCCGTGCGCAACATCCTTTTGACGGAAGCGATCGCAACCCTTGTCGCCGGCGTCTGCGGCGGCGTCGCTCAAACTACGCCTTACATCGGGCAACCGGCCTATCGCGCGATGGGCGCGCGCAGCGGTTACACGTTGCTGACAGGCCTATTCCTCGGCCTCGGCGGCGTGTTCGGCTATCTGTCGAATCTGGTCGAACTGATTCCGCTGGCGGTGCTCGCGCCGATCCTGATCTATGTCGCCATCCAGATCACGATGCAGGCGTTCGAAGCGACGCCACCGCGCTATTTCGCGGCGGTCGTGATCGCGTTCTTTCCGGCACTGGCGCGGATGGTGGCGATCAAACTCGGCGATCCCGGCATCGTCGCGCCCGCGCATTTTCAGGAACTGTATGCACAGTCCGACCAGGGTTTACCGGAGTTGGCGGTGATTTTCATTCTCGGCAACGGATTCATCATCACGTCGATGGTGTGGGCGTGCCTTGTCGTTGCGCTGATCGATGGGCTGGTGCGGCGCGCGGCGGCGATCGCTCTGTTCGGCGCCTTGCTGACGCTGTTCGGCGTCATCCATTCGGTCGACCCGATCGGGAGCATCTATCTGCCGTGGATGCTAAGCGCCGCAGAACAACATCTGGTTTACCCGTTCGTCGCCGCCTA
>CAZZWP010000101.1:3700-11493 GCA_964657965.1 uncultured Rudaea sp.
ACGCCGTGCCGACGCGATTCTACTTCGGCGTGATCGCCGCCGATCCCGTCATCACATGCGGATTGATGAGATAGAACACGACGGCCAGCACGATCAAATAGGCGAGTAGCACCAGCGTCCAGCCCATGTTGTGGCGGATCACGTCGCCTTCCTTGCGCACGAATTTACTCGTCGATACGCCCACGCTCGCCGTTTGCGGCGCGATCGGTTTGCCGATTTCCGCGCCGCATGAATTGAACGTCGGTAACAACAACGGCGGCATGCCGAGCTGCGCGCCGACGAGCGCCTGGAATTTGCCGAACATCGCGTTCGTCGACGTGTTCGATCCGGACAATGCAACGCCGATGAAGCCGAGCAACGGAGCGACGATGATGAATGCCGTCCCCATCGACGCGAAACCTTTCGCCAGCGACGAGGCCATGCCGGAATAGTTGAAGATGTAGGCGAGACCGAAAATAAACACACCGACGAGCAACGCGCCCCACATCTGCTTGAACGTGCGCGAGAAGATTTCGCCGATTTGCGGACCGCGAAGTTTCTTCATGGCCATCAGCAGCGCGACGACGATGATCCACGAAACGAGAATCGCGGTGCCGGCGACGAATGGCGTCCAATTGAAGACAGCGCTGACATCCGGCTTAGCCGGATCGCACACAGCAGACAACGATGAGCACGCCACGGCCTTTTGACTGAACCAGCTCACCTTGGGCAGCGTCGACCACGGACCAGTCCATGCCGCGACGACGACCAGCAACACCACGAACGGTAACCACGCTTGTCCCACTTCCCCAGTCGACAAGCCATGCGAACGATTTTGTTGTGCCGTCACTGCATTGATCGGCACGCCACCGTAGCCGAGCGTTTCCTTCGGCTGCCACACTTTCAGCAACAACAGCAGCGCGGCAAAGCAGACGATGGAACCGCTGACGTCCGGCAGATAGGGGCCAAGAAAAACGGCAACGGGATATTGACCCAAGATGTATCCGAGCGATCCCACGATCGCCAACGGCCACGCGCCGAGCATGCCTTTCTTGCCGGAAACCAGATAGAGCAACACCCATGGCGGCAACAAGGCGAGCACAGCAACGACGGTTCCGACCGACGCGGACAGATCCATCAAATGCTGATTGAGATCCTGACCGGCCGCCAACGTCACCGCGGCGAGTGTGATGATCGGCGCACCGAGCGCACCGAACGATACCGGCGCATTGTTCGCGATCGCAGCGACGCGGATCGCGTTCAAATCGGAGATGCCCAGTGAAATCAGAATCGGCGCGACGACGGCCCACGGATAACCGAATCCGACCAGCCCTTCGAGCAATGCGCCGAACGCCCACGCGAACAACATCGTCTGCACGCGCACGTCGAGGCTGCCCTGCGCGATAAGCCATTTGCGGAAATTCTCGAATACGCCGGTCACATTCAACGTGTTGAAAAGAATGAGTCCCCAGAACGTAATCCAGTCCACGTTCCAGATACCCGTCAGCGATCCGTACAGATACGCGTGCGATCCCTGATCGAGCGGCATTTTCCAAACCCACACCGCCAGCGCGAACGTCACGATCGAGCCGAGCAGCGTCGCCAGCCACGCCGGCAACCGGAACACGGCCAGCATCGCGAGCAGAAACACGACGGGAATCAACGCCACCAGACACGTGACCGTCAGACTATTCATTGGATCGATGATTTGCGTGAACATGGCCCCTCCCGCAAGAATGAGATGTCGCGACCGCCGCCCCAGCAGCAACGATATGCGCGACGTCTTCTATCAGATGTCCGCCAGTGCGACGGCCGATGCGGTCGATCCTCGACCACACGCCGTGCCACGCCACGCGGACGGTCGAAACTAGCACGGTGCCGCCGCCCCGAACAACGCGTATACCTTAGTCTTTAGTAGTAGATGCAGCGCGCTTTTTCCGGGCGGCGTACCATGGGTTTCGATCCGCTCGCCGCCGCCTGAACGCGTGAACGCAATCCGATCCGAGTCACTCAGCGAGCAACCACCGTCCATCGTCGCGCGGTTATCTTCCGTGCTGCCTCCGGAAAGCCTGTTGTGGCGTAACGAACAGACGGTTCCCTTCGAATGCGATGGCCTTGCCGCCTTTCGTCAAAAGCCGCTGGCTGTCGCGCTGCCACAAACGGAAGGGCAAGTGCGCGATGTGCTGCGCACCTGTTATGCCACGAAGACACCTGTCGTCGCACGCGGCGCCGGCACCGGACTTTCCGGGGGTGCGATGCCGTGCGCCGATGGCGTGTTGTTGTCGCTGGCCAAACTCAATCGCATTCTCGACATCGATCCCATCGCGCGCATCGCCCGCGTGCAACCGGGAGTGCGCAATCTCGCCGTGTCGGACGCGGCGACGCAATTCGGTTTGTATTACGCGCCCGATCCATCGTCGCAACTGGCGTGCAGCATCGGCGGCAACGTCGCGGAAAATTCCGGCGGCGTGCATTGCCTCAAATACGGATTGACGGTGCACAACGTGCTCGGCGTGCGGGGTTATCTCATCGATGGAAAGCCCGTGCAATTTGGCGGTGCCGCGCTCGATTCGCCGGGTTTGGATTTGCTCGCGCTGAGCATCGGTTCGGAAGGACTGCTCGTCGTCGTCACCGAAGTGACGCTGAAACTCGTGCCGAAACCGAAACTCGCGCAAGTGGTGATGGCGTCGTTCGATGACGTCGTCAAAGCCGGCAACGCGGTCGCGGAAATCATCGGCGCCGGCATCATTCCCGCCGGCATGGAAATGATGGATCGCAAGGCGACGAACGCGGTCGAGCCATTCGTCAAAGCCGGTTACGATTTGAACGCCGAAGCGATTTTGCTCGCCGAATCCGATGGAACACCCGAAGAAGTCGCCGACGAAATCGCGCAGATCGAACGCGTTTTGCAATGTGCCGGATCGACGCAATGCGTCGTCTCGCAATCCGAAGCGGAGCGGCTGCGTTTCTGGTCTGGCCGTAAAAACGCTTTTCCGGCCGCCGGCCGCGTGTCACCGGATTACTACTGCATGGACGGCACCATTCCCCGCAAACATCTCGGCGAGATGCTGCGCGCGATCGAGGTAATGGAGAAAAAGTATACTTTGCGTTGCATGAACGTGTTTCATGCCGGCGACGGCAATCTGCATCCACTGATTTTGTTCGATGCCAACGAACCCGGTGAATGGGAACGTGCCGACCGTTTCGGCGCGGACATTCTCGAACTGTGCGTCAAACTCGGCGGCACGATCACGGGCGAGCACGGCGTCGGCATCGAAAAAATCAACTCGATGTGCGTGCAATTCAACGACGGTGAGCGTGAGGCGTTTTTCGCGGTGAAACGTGCATTCGACGAATTCGGCCTGCTCAATCCCGGCAAGGCGATTCCGACATTGCATCGCTGCGCGGAATACGGACGCATGCACGTTCACAACGGCGAGTTGCCGTTCGCCGATTTACCGCGTTTCTGACGTGGAGATATCGCTCGCTCACCTGCGCGATCACCTCGTCGCGGCCAACGCATCGAAAAGTCCGCTGCGTATTCGTGGCGCGGGCACGAAGAATTTTTACGGCGAATCGCTGCGCGGCGAAATCGTCGATACCCGCGGTCATTCCGGCATCGTGAGTTACGAACCCTCGGAACTCGTGATCGTCGCGCGGTGCGGAACGCCGTTGTCGGAAATCGAGCGCGCGCTCGACGAACGCGGACAGCTCTTGCCATTCGAATCGCCACGTTTCGGTGGCGATCCGACGATCGGCGGCGTTGTGGCCGCGGGACTTTCCGGACCTCGACGTGCGACCGCGGGCGCGGTGCGTGATTTCGTCCTCGGCGCGCATTTGCTGAACGCAAACGGCGAATTGCTTCGGTTCGGCGGGCAGGTAATGAAGAACGTCGCGGGATTCGATGTATCACGTTTGCTGTGCGGATCGTTGGGAGTTCTCGGATTGATTTCCGAGGTGTCGTTGAAAGTCTTGCCCAAACCGCGCGCGCAAAAAACCTTGCGCTTCGAGATGGACGCCGCGTCCGCGCTCGACCAATTCAATCGCTGGAGCGCGCAGCCGTTGCCGATTTCTGCGACCGCCTGGCATGACAACGCGGCTTACGTGAGATTGTCCGGTGCCAGTAGCGCCGTGAGCGCGGCGCAGACCTCACTCGGTGGCGAAACGATCGACGACGCTGCGGCGGCATCGTGGTGGACTTCGTTACGTGACCAGACACTCGACGTATTTTCCGCTCCGCGTCTGTGGCGTTTGTCATTGCCATCAACCGCGACGTTCGATATCCCCGGAATCGCGTTGATCGAATGGGCCGGTGCGCAACGCTGGTTGCTAAGCGATCGATCCGCTGCCGACATTCGCGCGCATGCGGCCGGCGTTGGCGGCTCGGCCACGTTATGGCGCGGCGAACGCGATACGACGATGTTCCATCCACTTGCCGAGGCTAATCTCGCTTTGCATAAGCGCATCAAACAGCAGTTCGATCCGAACGGAATTTTCAATCTCGGCCGTCTGGTCGCGGAGTTTTAGTCGACGATGGAAACGCATCTCGCCGATTGGATCAAAGGTTCGCAGGACGGCGATGACGCCGAATCCATTTTGCGCGCGTGTGTGCATTGTGGATTTTGCAACGCGACGTGTCCGACCTATCAAATGCTCGGTGATGAACTCGACGGACCGCGCGGCCGCATCTACCAAATCAAACAGGTGCTCGAAGGTGCAGTGCCGACGCAATCGACGCAATTGCATCTCGACCGATGCCTCACGTGTTTGAATTGCGAGACGACATGCCCGTCGGGCGTCCGCTATGGACGACTCGTCGATATCGGAAGAATGGAAGTGGAGCGACACGTGTCGCGCGGCCCGTTAGAGTCGTTGCGGCGCAATGTGCTGCGCTTCGCGCTGACGCGCCGCTGGATATTCGATCCGGCCGTAAGAGTCGGTCGAACATTGCGTCCGATTTTGCCGTCGTCATTACGCCAAAAACTTCCCCCCGAACGTCCTGCCGGTGCCGCGCCGCGCCGATCGCGTATTCGTAAAGTGATCCTGCTGAACGGCTGCGTTCAACCCGCGTTGATGCCGGCGATCGATGCCGCGACAATTCGCGTGCTCGACGCGCTCGGTATCGAAGCCATCGTTGCGAAAGAATCCGGCTGTTGCGGCGCCATCGACTATCACATGAACGCACACGATGACGCGCGCAAAAAAATGCGCCGCAACATCGATGCGTGGTGGCCGTTGATCGAAACCGGTGTCGAGGCAATCGTTAGCAATGCCTCCGGTTGCGGCGCGATGCTAAAGGACTACGCACACGCGCTGCGCGACGACCCGGCGTATGCGGAGAAAGCCAAGCGCATCGTTGCGATGACGCGTGATCTCTCCGAATATCTCGCTCCGTCAATCAACGCTCTTGCGAACAAGTTCACGCCCGCGAAAACGCGGGTCGCATTCCATCCGCCGTGCACGCTGCAGCACACGCAAAAGATTCGCGGCGTGGTCGAAGGCATTCTCGCATCCCTCGGCGCCGATTTGGTCTCCGTCGCCGATTCGCATCTGTGTTGCGGATCGGCAGGAACCTACTCGATTCTTCAACCGAAACTTTCACAAGAACTCCGCGCGCGCAAGCTCGACAACTTGCAGCGAAACGCGCCGGACGTCATTCTGTCGGCGAATATCGGATGTCTTTCGCATCTCGAAACCGGCGCGGGCGTGCCGGTGCGACATTGGATCGAATGGGTCGACGAACGACTCGCTTCAACTTAAGGATATCGACATGGCCGTCGTGGACAACGCCGCAAAAAGCCGCTTTGAATATGTTGTTGAAGGCTACACTGCTTTCATCGCGTATCGCCGCACGCCGGGCGTGATCGCGCTGACACACGCCGAAGTTCCGACAGAAATCGAAGGTCGCGGCGTCGGCTCGCAGATGGCGCGCTCGGTGCTCGATGCGATTCGCGGCACTGGCGAGAAAGTTGTCCCGCAATGCTCGTTCGTCGAAGCGTTTTTCCGCCGCAATGCCGAATATCAGGATTTGCTAGCGAAATGATTCGTCAATCCATCGCTTCGTAAAGCGGTAACGTGAGGAATTCCGGAAAATCTTTCGCCAACGCCATTTTTTCGAAAATAGCGGCCGCTTGATCGTACGTGCCGAGCGGTTCGTTCTGCGCGGCGGCATCTTTCTTCACTTTGTCGAGTTCTTCCGGAATCAATGAACGCACGAGTGCGGCGTCGACTTTTCTGCCGTCGTCGAGTTTGCCCTTCTCGCTGATCACCCACTGCCACACTTGCGAGCGGGAAATTTCCGCCGTCGCCGCGTCTTCCATCAAGTTGTGGATCGGCACGCAGCCGTTGCCGGCGAGCCAGCTGCCGAGATAGTGAATACCGACGTTGATGTTGTTGCGCAATCCGGTTTCGGTGATGGGTTGCTCGGGAACGAAATTCAGGAAATCGCTCGCGTTTGTTTTTTCGTCGCGCTGTTTGCTCCATTGATTCGGTTTATCGCCCAGCACGGCTTTGAATTCTTCCATCGCGATCTGCACCAAGCCCGGGTGCGCGATCCAGCCGCCATCGAAACCATCATTCGCATCGCGTTTTTTATCGTGACGCACACCGGCCAGCGCCTTTTCGTTCGCGGCTGGGTCGTTTTTGATGGGAATCAGCGCCGCCATCCCGCCGATCGCCGGCGCGCCGCGCTTGTGACACGCCTGCACGAGCGCCAGCGCGTACGAGCGCATGAACGGCACCTCCATGTTGATCTTGACGCGGTCGGCGAGACAGAAGTCTTTTCGATTTTTGAATTTCTTGATCGCGCTGAAAATGTAATCCCAGCGGCCGGCGTTCAGTCCCGCGGAATGCTCGCGCAGTTCGTACAGGATTTCTTCCATCTCAAAAGTTGCGAGGATGGTTTCGATCAATACCGTCGCCTTGATCGTTCCCTGCGGCAAGCCTATTTCGTTTTGTGCCATCACGAAGATGTCGTTCCACAGGCGCGCTTCGCGATGGCCTTCCAGTTTCGGCAAGTAGAAAAACGGCCCTGCGCCGCGCTTCACCTGCTCTTTCGCGTTATGGAAAAACACGAGCGCGAAATCGAAGATACCGCCGGAGACGCGCTGACCGTCGACGGTGACGTGCTTCTCGTCCAGATGCCAGCCGCGCGGACGGATCTGCAGCGTCGCGATCGTATCGTTGAGTTTGTATACTTTTCCACGTTCGTTGGTGAAGCTGATCTCGCGGCGGACCGCGTCTTTCAGATTCACTTGTCCCGTGATCTGGTTGAACCAGTTCGGGCTGTTGGAATCCTCGAAATCCGTCATGTACGAATCGGCGCCGGAGTTGTAGGCGTTGATGATCATCTTACGTTCGACGGGGCCCGTGATCTCCACGCGACGGCATTCGAGCGCCTTCGGCAGCGGCGCGATTTTCCAATCGCCGTCACGGATCGATTGCGTCTCCGCCAAGAAGTCCGGCATCTCGCCGGCGTCGATGCGGGCTTGACGATCGACGCGCGCTCTCAGCAATTCCTTGCGGCGCGCATCGAACGCGCGATGCAACTTGGCAACGAAGGCGAGTGCATCCGGCGTTAGAATTTCGTCGAAGCGCGGATGCATCGGCGCATGGATGGCAACGCCATCCGGAAGTTTGCTCGTCATGGTCGCTGCGTCCTGGCGGAAACGAACATTATCGGCACACGGCGGCGCCGTGGCCAGACCACGATCGTCGGATGCGGTTCGTTACCGGCGCAAAAGCGCCAGCGGGACGTTCAGATAAACGTCGCTGGACGGCGCGCGCCGGCGAAGTGGTGCGCCCAGTATTGCGCC
>CAZZWP010000102.1:0-5730 GCA_964657965.1 uncultured Rudaea sp.
AACGTGATGGCCGCCGCGCTCACGGCAGGCATCCAATAATTGCGCGACCGCTTCGTCGCCACCGCAGAACGTGCCATCGCGATCACGGCGGCGTCGAGCTTGGCGTCAGGTTCGTGACGCGGCAATTTGCGATACAACGCAGCGACGCGCGAATTCTCTTCCGCGAGGAACGTTTCGAGTTCGTGATCCAATTTTTCGTTGCCGCTCATTCTGAAAATTTCTCCCGAATCTTCGCCAGCGCATAACGCAGACGCGATTTCGTCGTTTCCTGTCCCACACCGGTGAGGTGTGAGATTTCTTCCAACCCGAGACCACCTTCGATGCGAAGCAAAAATGCTTCGCGTTGTTCGATCGGGAGCGCGTCGAGAACGAGCTGAAGTCGTCGCCGTTGTTCGAATTCGCTCAATACATGTTCGGGTTGTTCGGATTCCGGTGCGTTCAGGTCGCGCATCACCGTTTCGGTTTCTTCCGCGCTCGCCCGCGGTTTTGTGCGACGAACGCTGTCGATAATGAGATTGTGGGCTATCTGCAGTAACCAAGTACTGAATTTGGACTCGACGCGATAGCGCGCCCGCGAGGCCACGAGCCGGATCCACGTTTCCTGATACACGTCGTCGGCCGTCGCGCGATCGCCGACGCTGCGTAGCACGTAGCGATAGAGCATGCCGCGTTGGCGCGCGTAGAGCGTTTCGAACGCGCGCGCATCGCCGTGGGCGTACGCGAGCATCAATTCTTCGTCCGTTTTCTCGGCCCCCATGCGGCGCAGGTTACGGGAAATAGGCGTCGCTGATAAGGTCTGGCGCGCTCTCGATTCGGCATGGACATTGAACGCGCGACGCGGACATTCGGGGTTAATGCGTGACCCGCTCTCAAATTCTGCGTTAGCATCGCGCAATAAAGCGAGGTACCGATGATTCATCCGATTTTGAAAATGGGCGATCCGCGCCTGCTGCGTGTCGCCAAGCCCGTCGCGCAATTTGGCTCGGCGGAAATACAAACCTTGATCGCCGACATGTTCGAGACGATGCATGACGCGGGCGGCGTCGGGTTAGCGGCGCCGCAGATCGGCGTGGATTTGCAGCTCGTGATTTTCGGATTCGAGCACAGCGATCGCTATCCCGATGCGCCGGCGGTGCCACGCACGATTTTGATCAATCCGACGATTGAGCCGTTACCGGACGTGAAAGAAGAAGGTTGGGAAGGGTGCCTGTCGGTTCCTGGGATGCGCGGCGTGGTGGAACGTTTCACGAGCATTCGCTACAGCGGCTTCGATCCCGCCGGACAACCCATCGACCGCATGGCGGACGGTTTTCACGCACGCGTCGTTCAGCACGAGTGCGACCATCTCATCGGTCGGCTCTATCCGTCGCGCATCAGCGATTTCTCGAAATTCGGATTTACCGACGCATTATTCCCCGGTCAGGATCTACCGCCCGACGATTGAACGCGCTATTTCGGCCGCTCGGTTTCGCGCAGTAATTGCACGAGCTGGTCTTTCCACACCGCCGCCCACGTGTGCGTGCCGTGTCCATGCGTCGCATCGCTGATCGGAATGATGAACGCGCGGCCGTGTGGCACGTTTTTGATCTCACGTTCGAGAATGCCAAGCTCGGGCGGATTGATCTGATCATCCGCCGAATTCACGGCAAGCAGTGGCACCTTGATGGACGACAGTTTCGCTTGCGGATCGTAATCGCGCGAGCAATCGATTTGATACAGCAGATCGTTGGCGTCGTCTTCTTTCATGTAGCGCGCAATGCGGTCATTTAAAAACGTGTCGGCGGCATCGCGCGTCGGTGCTTCTTTCTGCCATTGCAGCGGGCTGGAACCCATGATCAACAGAACGTTCAGGGCGCCGATCAATCCGTGCGGCGGTTGCGTGTAATCGCCGTTTTTCCATTCCGGATCGGTGCGGATCGAATCGATCATCATCTTGCGCATCATGCGATTGCGACCGGAAATCTGCACGGGCAGCGACGCCAGCGGCATCAGCGCATCCATCATGTCGGGATAGGTTTCGGCCCACAACCAGGTGTGCATGCCGCCCATCGATGTGCCCATCACCAAGCGCAAATGATCGACTTTCAGTTTTTTCGCGACGACTTCGTGTTCCGCAAGAACCATATCCGCGTAGGTGTAATGTGGAAATTTCGCGTGCATGCCGTCGCTCGGCTTGCTCGATTTGCCGTGGCCGATGTCGTCGATGAGGATGATGAAGTGCGTCGTCGCATCGAGCGGCTGGCCGGCGCCGAACAGTTCGCCGGCGAACCGGTCGTTGATGAACTGCGTGCCGTCGCCGCCGGTGCCGTGCATGATCAAGACGGCGTTGCTGACATGTCCGTGTTTGTCTTTCTGGATTTTCCCGAGCGTGCGGTAATGCATGCGCAGCTCGGGCATCGATTCGCCGCCGCTGAGCTGGAAATTCTTGATGGTGTAATCGCCTTCCGTCGGCGTCGGCCACGTGCTGGCATTCGACGTGCTCGCTAACAGGACGAACGACAAGAACAAAAACGACAGCGCAACTTTCATGCAGAAACTCCGAGAACGATTAGAAGGCTAGACCGGGTGCCACACCCAAAGCTTTCGGACGGCGAGAAGATCGAGAATTCACGGATCGCGGATCACCATCAAACGAAGCTCGGTCATATCTTCAATCGCGTAGCGAATGCCTTCGCGACCGAGACCGGAATCTTTCACGCCGCCGTACGGCATGTTGTCGACGCGGAAACTTGGCACGTCACCGATGACGACGCCGCCGACATCCAGTTCGTCCCAGGCATGCATCACCTTGCGCACGTCATAAGTGAACAGACCGGCCTGCAGGCCGAAATCGCTGTCGTTGACGATGCGGATGGCGTCGTCGAACGTCTTGTATTTTTGCAGGATGGCGACGGGCCCGAACGCTTCCATGCAGCTGACTTTCTGTTTCGGGTCGACGTTTTCGAGAACCGTCGCTTCAAGCATCGCCCCGGTTCGTTTGCCGCCGCACAACATCTTCGCACCCGCTTTCACCGATTCTTGAATCCAATCATCCAAACGCTTGGCTTCTTTCTCGTCGATCATCGGACCGATGAACGTTTTCTCATCTTTCGGATCGCCAGCGACCAGCCTCTTCGTGGCGGCGACGAACGCGTCGCGGAATTTATCGTAGAAATCTTCCTGCACGAGAATGCGCTGGACGCCGATGCAACTTTGTCCACTTTGATAAAAAGCGCCGAATATCATTCGCTCGACGACGAAATCCAGACGGTCGCCCTGATCCGAATCGACGATGCACGCCGCATTGCCACCAAGTTCGAGCACGACCTTTTTCTTGCCGGCCTTGGCTTTCAAATCCCAACCGACAGCGGGCGAGCCGGTGAACGACAATAGTTTGAAGCGATCGTCTGTTGTGAATAAATCCGCGCCATCGCGATGCGCGGGCAGAATCGAAAATGCACCTTTCGGCAAATTCGTCTCCGCCAGTACTTCGCCAATGATGAGCGCGCCGATCGGCGTACGGCTTGCGGGTTTGAGCACGAATGGACAGCCGACGGCCAGCGCCGGTGCAACTTTGTGCGCGGCAAGGTTCAACGGAAAATTGAACGGCGATATAAACGAGCACGGGCCGATCGGGACGCGTTTCGTGAAACCACGGTAACCTTTCGCGCGTGCGGAGATTTCGAGATTGATCACTTCACCATCGATACGTACCGATTCTTCCGCCGCGACTTTGAACGTATCGATCAACCGCGTCGCTTCGCCTTTCGCATCCTTGATCGGTTTGCCCGCTTCGATGCAAAGCGCCATCGCCAGTTCATCATAACGTTCGCGAAATCGTTTCACGCAATGTTCGAGCACCGCTTGCCGTTCGTACGCCGGCATTTTGCGGCATGCGTCTTGCGCCTTGACTGCGGCAGCGATGCCGGCATCGATGGCTTTCGCATCGGCCATCGCGACGCGCGTGGCGACCTTGCCGGTGTACTTGTCCGTTACTTCAAGATCGGTATTCGGCTGCTGGGCTTCGTTGGCGAGAAAGTAGGGGTATTTCTCTTTGAGCATGGCGAATCCTTGGCCGGCGAGTCGCGCCATTCTACTCTGAGCACGCGTTGGCTCGTAGCAGGGTATGGGTCGACCTCGTGCGTAGGAAGTCCGTTTGCGTTATCAACGATTTCGGCGCAATCGCGCGAGCTGGTCAATCGAATCCATTGGCGAAAATGTCGTCGGCTTCGACATATCGCCAGATTCCGCCCAGCCAATTTCCGGACACGATGATGTAGTGCGAACCATCGTACGTTACCGCCGCGCGTTTTGCGCCATTCGTCATCGCGGGAACGATGCTCATCGCCGTCCAAGCCTTGCCGGCGTTTGAGGAGGACTGGACATTCGGGTCGTAGGCTGCATTGCTGGCGAACGAGTCCATCGAATATAAATTATTCGGCGTACCGAACACCGCGTTGGCGAGCGACGTACTCACTGGTGTCCACGTGCTTCCGGAATCGGTACTGCGAAATATTCCATTGGGGTTGACGGAAGGTGCGTAGACGATACCGTTTCCCAGCTGGAAAAATTGCGTACTGCCGTGTTTGTGTTCGAGCGTTGGGGCGACATGCGTCCATGTCGCGCCTGCGTCGTTCGTGCGCCAGATGCCGTTGGCATTCGAGTCCCACTGCGCTTGGGTCAACCACGTTGCGCTGGTCGCCGAGGCGATACCGGTGTGTACAAAAAACGGATAAACCGACGATCCGATTCCGGCGGGTACGGGAATCGTCGTCCACGTCGACCCGCCATCGGTCGATTCGGAGATACCGGGATAGCCGTGAAATCCGGCAATGAGATGAAAGCTGTTGCCTGGATCGATGTCGAGCGCATAAACGTCGTTGCCGAAATACGCGTTGTTCGACGCTTGCGCCGCCGTCGCATTGTTCACTGCGTGCGCAATCCAGCTCACACCGCCATCTGTGCTTTTCCAGACGCCGGCGGCGCTGTCGCCAGTCGCGGTCCATAAGGTGGGTGGCGCCGACGGATCGCGTTGAGCGTTCGGATCGATCGCCGCCGTCCACAACTTTCCCTGATCGAGCGAGCCACCGCCCGTGCCAGTATTGATCTTGGTCCACGTCACGCCGAAATCGGTTGATTTCCAGACACCTTGAAAACAGGTGAATGCGTACAAGTCGCTCGGCCGCGCGGGATCGACGACGACGTCCTGCACACCGTAGTTGTCATTGTTGAACGAAGCGCCGTCGAGATTGATGGCTGACGGTGTCACATCGGACCAAATGTCCAGCGTTGTCGCACGGGCCATCGAGCAACTGCAAATGGCAGCCGCGGCAAGAACGCGTGCGATGGATTTGCGCATCAAACGTTGGCGCTCAATTCCTTAATTTCGCGATTGAGAATCCGATCGTTGTCCACATAATCGATCGGTACATCGATCAAGTGAACACCCGGGCTGTCGAGGCATTTCTTCAACAGCGGCGCGAATTCAGCGGCGGATGACGGGCGATGGCCGTGCGCGCCGTAACTCTGCGCATACGCGACGAAATCCGGATTGCCCATGTCCATCCCGAAATTCTCGAACTTCATGTTCGCCTGTTTCCACTTGATCATGCCGTACGCGTTGTCGCGCAACAGAAGAATCACTAGATCGAGTTTCAAGCGAACTGCAGTTTCGACTTCCTGCGAATTCATCATGAATCCGCCGTCGCCGCACACCGGCCTCGTTCGGTAATCAGTCCGGTCACCAATCTG
>CAZZWP010000102.1:5740-11430 GCA_964657965.1 uncultured Rudaea sp.
CCAGATCAGCACCGGTTCGGGCAATGACGCAATCGTCGCCGGCGACGGCAACGACTTTACGATGCGGATACACGATCTTCGCGGCAATCGCCGAGGGCAGTCCAGCGCCCATCGTCGCGAGCGCGTTGTCGAGCAGCATCGTGTTCGGTTCGCGACAGCGGTAGTACCGCGCGAACCAGATTTTGTACATGCCGTTATCGAGGCACGCAATCCCATCCGGGGGCATCACTTTTCGTACATCGGCAACTAGCCGCTGCGGGTAAATCGGCCAGCGATCGTCGTCGTTTCCTTCAGCAAGATGTTTGTCGAGATGCGACCGAACTTTCGAAAAGTATACAAAGTCCCAATGCGGTTGCGGATCGATGGATTCTTTCAGTCGCCAGATGGAGTTGGCGACATCGCCGACGAGTTCTACTTGCGGAAAATAAACCGTATCGACTTCCGCTGACGCGAAGTTGACGTGAATGACGGTGCGCAGCCCTTTGCGCATAAAGAACGGCGGTTTTTCGATGACGTCGTGACCGACGTTGATAATGCAATCCGCGTTTTCGATGGCGCGATGAACGAAATCGCCGTCGGAAAGCGCCGCGTTGCCGAGCCACAACGGATGCGTCTCGTCGACGACACCTTTGCCCATCTGCGTCGTGAAAAAAGGAATGCCGGTTTTGTCGATGAACTCGCGCAACATTTTGCTGCATAGTTTTCGATTCGCGGCAGCGCCGATCATCAGTATCGGATGTTTGGCGGACAAGATCGCTTCGGCCGCGTGCACCAACGCTTTCTCGTCCGCGATCGGGCGGCGGTGATAACTCTCCTTGATCAGAATCGCATCGGTGTGTTCATGGGCGATGTCTTCGGGGAGTTCGAGATGCGTGGCACCCGGACGTTCTTCTTCCGCACGACGAAACGACTCGCGCACGCGCGCCGGGATGTTGTCGGCCGACACGATCTGCCGCGTGTACTTCGTCAGCGGTTTCATCATGTCGACGACGTCGACGATCTGGAAATGACCTTGTTTGGAAGCTTTTACCGGTTTTTGACCGGTGATCATGAACATCGGCATGCCGCCAAGTTGCGCGTACGCCGCTGCCGTCACGAAGTTCGTGGCGCCCGGACCCAGTGTCGCCAGGCACACACCCGCCTTGCCGGTTAGACGTCCATACGTCGCAGCCATGAAGCCCGCGCCTTGCTCGTGACGCGTCAAGATGAGCTTGATCGACGACGTACGCAGTGATTCGAGCAGATCGAGATTTTCTTCGCCGGGAATACCGAACACGTACTCGACATTTTCCGCTTCGAGCGCTTTGACGAACAGATCGGAAGCTTTCACCGGCGTATCCCCACGTCTGCGAACAGCCGCGATTGTGGGTGGCCCGCGCGGGCGCGTCAATCGCGGATCAAACCAGCGCGCCGAATAGTTTGCCGAGTCCGGCGGTAACGGCCATCGCCAGCGATCCCCAAATCACTACACGAATGGCGCCGC
Source organism: uncultured Rudaea sp. (assembly GCA_964657965.1). Lineage (GTDB taxonomy): Bacteria > Pseudomonadota > Gammaproteobacteria > Xanthomonadales > Rhodanobacteraceae > Rudaea. The sequence continues at coordinate 7,224 of CAZZWP010000102.1, forward strand.
TCGTCATGTTCGCGCCGCCGGTGCGTGCAGCGACCGCGCCGAGCACGACGAAGACGATCATCGAGACGATCGCGACCGACGGTATCAGCAACGACGGCGGAGCCACGAATACGGTTGCCAGCGGCAACACCGCACCGGCCGCGTAGCTGATCGCGGACGCAAACGCCGCCTGCAACGGCTGCGGTTTGGTAAGGTCCGTGATGCCGAGTTCGTCGCGCAAATGCGCGTCGAGCGCGTCATGCGACATCAGCTGCTCGGCGACATCGTGGGCAGTTTCTTTTGACAATCCGCGCTGGATATAAATGTTGGCGAGCTCTTTCTTTTCCCCCGCATGATCGTCTTCGAGCTCGCGACGCTCGACTTCGACGGCGGCCGATTCGAGATCCGCCTGCGAACTCACCGACACGTATTCGCCCGCCGCCATCGACATCGCGCCCGCGACGAGACTGGCGACGCCAGCCGTGATGATCGCCGCTTGCGCGCTGTTGGCGGACGCGACGCCGACGATCAAGCTCGCCGTCGAGACCACGCCGTCATTCGCGCCGAGTACAGCCGCACGCAGCCATCCGGCGCGTTGGGTGACATGAACTTCGCGGTGTCGTCTTCGTGCCATTGAACTCAGATTCCCTGGTCGTGGCGCAATGGCAATTCGCCGTCGGCGAAGCGCGCGCCGAACCGCTGGATCGATCGCGCTTCCTCGGCAGTGCGAACGACATGCCCGGTATCTACGTCAAGCAAGATGGTATAGCCACGTTGCAAGGTGGCGAGCGGGCTTACGGCATGCAGCGCGCGTCGAAGCGAATCGAGTTTTGCCGTACGTTGCTGCGTCGACGCGGAAATCGAATGACTCAAATTCCGTCGAAGCCTCAGGAGCTGATCGCGTCGCCGCGTAAGCGCCGTGAACGGACGTTGACGCCAAAGTCGGGCGTGCAATTGTTCGAGCCTTTGTGCGCCGCTGCGCAGGCGATTACTCGGATGCTGCGCGCGCAGTCTTACGTAGATGCCGTCGGCACGCTGTGCCGCTGCCGCGAGTCGGCGGCGCATCGATTGTTTGAATCGATCCTGTTGCAACCGCAGCGCCGCGTGGATGGCGAAGATATCGGGGACGAGCAATTCGGCCGCCGCCGACGGTGTGGCCGCACGAAGATCAGCGACGAAATCGGCGATAGTGAAATCGATTTCGTGGCCAATCGCCGAAACAATGGGAATTGCGCTGGCGCGAATCGCGCGCGCGAGCGCTTCGTCGTTGAACGACCACAAATCTTCGAGCGACCCACCGCCGCGCGTGAGTAGGAGGACATCGTGACGTCCCGCCGCCGAGGCAGCGGCGACCATCGCGGCGATTGCGACGGCCGCATCGCGGCCCTGCACGGGAACCGGGAGGATTTCGATTTGCACCAGCGGATAGCGGCGTGCGATGACACTCAACACGTCGCGAATCGCCGCGCCGGTGGGCGAGGTGATCACGCCGATCAGGCGCGGTGCGCGCGGCAAAGCGCGCTTCAGTGCGTTTTCGAACAGTCCTTCCGCGGCTAAGCGCGTTTTGAGTTCTTGCAGCAAGCGCAGCAATGCGCCTTCGCCGGCTTCTTCCATGTGCTCGACGATGAGCTGGAATTCGCCGCGCGCTTCGTACAAGCCCACGCGCACGCGCGCCAGAACACGCATGCCGTCGGCGGGGCGGAATCGCAAGAACGTGCTTTTGGGTTTGAACATCGCGCAACGGATCTGCGCTTGCGCATCTTTCAAACTGAAATAGAAATGCCCCGACGCGGGACGCGAAAAGTTGGACAGCTCGCCCTCGACCCACAGCAACGGAAAATGCCCTTCGAGCAGATCGCGCGCTTCGCGCACGAGCATACTCGGTGTAAAAACTTGACGCTCCGCAACGATCGCGGCGGTGGAATCAGCCATGGAATTCGAACGTGAACGATTTCATCGAGAGTACTCTGGACTGCACGTGCTGACCAGCGAAGCGGGTCATTCGTCGCGAGCGCGCGACGGCGTTTTTTCGTCCAGCGCGCGCACTTCGCGGCGACGCGTTCGCAAATACGCGGCGAGAAGATTGAATCCGACGAATACGATGATCAGCGCCAGCGGCCACGCCAGAACGCGCGGCCAGATCACCGCGACGAACGCGATGACGATAAGAATGATGGACGCACCGAGAAGGATTCCGGCCTCCGATCGGCCGACCACACGCTTGTTCCCGAGTGCAGCGCCCACGGTGTTGACCAGGCGTAATGTTCCCGCCGCCGCGCGGCTCGTACTGCCCGCGCCTCTGCGTGGCCGGCGCGTTCGTGGCACGCTGGACGTGCGCGAAACACGCCGGTTCGACAGAACGATTTCCGTCGCGTTGTCGAGATCGATCTCGTACTGCCTGGCCAGACAGTTGGCGAAACCTTCGTCTTCCACGGCGACGTCAATTTCCGAATTCGCAAACCAACTCGAAAAATTCATGTTGCTCGAGCCGACGCGCGCCCACAATCCATCGGCCACGGCCGTCTTGGCATGCAACATCGGTCCGTTCCACTCGAACACGCGCACGCCGGATGCGAGCAGTGGTCGATAGCCCGCATGCGATAAACGCGCGACGAATTTCAGATCGCTCGTTCCCGGCACGAGCAGGCGCACGTCGACGCCGTCGCCCGCCGCGGCACCGAGTGCTTGAACATACGGCGCCAAGCCGACGAAATACGCATCGGTGATCCACAATGATTTCCGCGCCATCGCGGCGATGAGCTGATCGGTGCGGAAAATGCCGGCGCTGCGCGGCTGCGTGGCGATGACGCGAAGCGCGACATCGCCCGCGCGCTGCGGCTGGAAGTCTGCGAGTGCCAATGGCGAACCGAGGGCCGCCCAGTTCGATGCGAATGCCTGTGTTATATCGAGGCAAGCCGGGCCGCGCAGCATGACGCCGGTATCGCGCCACGGTGCGATGTTCTGGTCGGGCTTGCCGAGCCACTTTGCGTCCACGCAGATACCGGAGACGTAGCCGATCTGGCCATCGACGACGATCGTTTTGCGATGATCGCGGCTGAGCCAGCCAAGCGGTCCGTCGAACCGCGGCGGGTTGTACACGCGCACGTGCGCGCCCGCGTCCAGCAACGGTTTCCAGAACGCCGGTTTGCGATTGCCGATCGATCCGAGCCAGTCGTAGATGACGTATACGCCGACGCCATTGCCCGCGCGCTCGATGATTGCGTCGCGAAACTCGCGACCGATACGGTCGTCGTTGAAAATATAGTTTTCGAAGAGGATGCTCGTCTTGGCTGCGCGAATCGATACCAGCCATGCGTCGAAATTCTGACGCGCATCGATAAGCAGTTCGATAGCGTTACCCTCGACGAGCGGCGTTCCGCCCGCACGACTGAGTGCGCGATCGATGAGCTCAGCGCTGGTAGACGACGATGCGTCCGCGATATCTGCCATGCGCGGAGTTTAGCCGACTGCTCAGTGTTGCGATGAATTTCCTGTCGTCGCAGTCGCTGCGATAGGCGCAATGCTGGTGTTCGATATCTGTCGCGCGATGCGCCAATGTTTATCGTCGTCGAATTTCCAAACGCACACGTATTTCCCGTGATCGGTAATGGGCGCCGCGTTGCCCGTATGCGACGTCATCGTATAAACGCCGCTTTCGTAGGCGGTACTTGCGGCGATGGTTACGTCGAGGGTGACTGTACTCGCGTCGTCAATACTGCTCATTCCCGCGAAAAACTTCGAGACCGCGTCGCGCCCATGCACGGCGTCCGCGCCTTGCGGGAAAACGATGGCATCAGGTTCGAATATATCGGCGATGGCTTTCGCGTCATGCTTCTTGAGCGCGATGACGAACGTTTGATTCACCGCTTCGATGCTCTTGCGCGCGACGACGGGATCGATCGGCGCTTCCGTCGCTGTTTTTACCTTACCGATACTCTTGGATTGCTTGGCCTCGGCGGCAGTGCAGGCAAGCACGGTAATCAGAACGAATAAAAAGCGGCACAACATCAGAAACTCCAAACGATGGTTGGACTCACGGCTCTCCACCGTGCGGGCCGAAGAATACAACCCAGGTCGTAAAGCCCGTCGTAAAATTTTCGAACCGATGTTCGGTGCCCGAAGCCACGAAAAACGCGTCACCGGCGGAAAACGTCGAGCGCTGGCCGGCGACGATAAACTCGCCGGAACCCGCCATCACGAAATACAGTTCGTCCCGCGTGTGTGGTGT
>CAZZWP010000103.1:0-11371 GCA_964657965.1 uncultured Rudaea sp.
GAGCGCGGCCACTCCCGCTGTTTCGGTGCGAAGGACTCTCGGTCCTAGCTTCAGGCCTATGAATTGCGCGTGTTTGAGCATTGCGGTGTCTTGATCGGAGAGTCCGCCTTCGGGGCCGACGACGATGACGATACCCTCGTCGATCGATGGCAATTCCTTGAGCGATGTTTCGCCTTCTGGAATCAATGCGCACCGAACATCGCTGCCCTCGAGCGAAGCGAGCCATTTGTCGATACGCTGCGGCGGCCCAAGCGTCGGCAGGGAGGTGCGACCACATTGTTCGCACGCGCTTTCGATGACGCTGATCCAATGCGCCATGCGACGCTCGGCGCGTTCTTCGTCGAGTTTCACTTCGGTGCGCTCGGAAACGAGCGGCACGATGTGCGAAACGCCCAGCTCGGTGGCTTTCTGCAGAATCCAATCCATCTTCTCGCCGCGCGCGATGCTTTGCGCGAGCGTGATGCGAAGTGTGGTTTCACGATTCACTTCGCGCGATGTTTTCACGACCGCAGTGACGGCGCGCTTGGCCAGCGATGCCAACTCGGCGTCGTATTCGCGACCGTCGCCGTTGATCAGGATCAGCGGATGGCCGCGCTCCAACCGCAGCACGCGCACGGCATGTTCGCCGGCTTGTTCGGGCAACAGGACTTCGCGGCCGATAGGCAACTCTTGCGCGGTGTAGATACGTGGAATTCGCATGTCGCGTCCTTATTCATGCGACGGCGCGCTCGATACCTTCGCGAGCGACGTCGAACATCAAGTCGATTTCTTCGTGATTTACCACATACGGCGGCATGAAATAAATCACGTCCCCGAGCGGACGCAATAAAACGCCGCGTTGCAAGGCGTGACGATAAACGCGCAAACCGCGGCGGTCCGAAGTGGCGAACGGCTGCCGTTTCTTCTTATCGCGAACCAGTTCGATCGCGGCGATCATTCCGGTTTGACGCACGTCTGCGACGTGAGGATGGTCGACGAATTCCGCGAGTCTATTCGCGATGTGGCTAGCGGCTGCGCGGTTACGTGCGATGACCGGTTCGTCGCGAAAAATCGCTAGCGTTTCCAGTGCCGCCGAACACGCCAGCGGATTGCCGGTGTAACTGTGCGAATGGAGAAACGCTTTTCCACTTGTATACTCTGCATAAAATGCGTCGTACATGTTTTCGTTTGTCATTACCGCCGACAATGGAAGAAATCCGCCGGTCAGGCCTTTGGACAGACATAAAAAATCAGGCGTGATGCTCGCCTGTTCGCACGCGAACAACGTGCCGGTGCGGCCAAATCCGACCGCGATCTCGTCGGCGATCAAATGCACATCGAATTCGTCGCAAAGTTTGCGCAGCCCGGCAAGATAGGCGGCGTGATACATGCGCATTCCACCGGCGCATTGCACGAGGGGTTCAACGATGACGGCACAGACGGAATCGCTATGACGTCCAAGCGCATCGCGCATGTGCGCCAGTGCCGCAATCGAATGTTCTTCCCACGATTCACCATCCTCGCGGGCGAAGCAATCCGGCGATTGCACGAAAAGCGGATCGAGCAGCAGCGGCGCGTACGTCGCGCGATAGAGCGGCACATCCGTGACCGATAGCGCGCCGAGCGTCTCGCCGTGATAACTGCCCGTGAGCGCGATGAATCGCGTTTTCGACGGACGTTCGCGATTACGCCAATAATGAAAGCTCATCTTCAGCGCGACTTCGATCGCGCTCGATCCGTTATCCGCATAAAACACGCGCGACAATCCGGCTGGCGCGATTCGCACCAGTTCTTCGGCAAGTGTCACCGCCGGTTCGTGCGTGAATCCGGCGAAGATGACATGTTCGAGCGTGTCGAGTTGTTTCTTCACCGCCTGCGCGATGCGCGGATTGGCGTGTCCGAACAGATTGGTCCACCACGAACTGATCGCGTCCAGATAACGATGGCCCTCGTGGTCGATCAGCCACGCGCCTTCGCCGCGCGCGATGGGAATCATCGGCACGTTCGCGTTCGGCCCCGCGTGGTCGCGCATCTGCGTGCATGGATGCCAGACGAGCGACAAATCGCGCGCAACGAGTTCAGCGGAAAAAGGATTCGAAGGAACGGCGTTCATGCTTTGCTATGATCGGCGCAGATCAACCGCAATACAAGGCAAAACCCATGTGCAAACCGCGATCTTCAACCGCCGCGCGCGGTTTCACGCTTATCGAAATTCTCGTCGTGGTCGTCATCCTCGGGATTCTCGCGGCCATCGTCGTGCCGCGCGTGATGGAGCATCCGGGCGAGGCGCGGCAAGTGCGCGCCAAGCAGGATATTCAAGCCATCATGACCGCGCTCAATACGTACAAACTGGATAATTATACTTATCCGACCACCGAGCAGGGCCTCGATGCGCTCGTGCATAAACCGAGCGGCACGCCGGAGGCGCCGAACTGGCACGGCTACCTCGACAAGATTCCGAAAGATCCGTGGGACAAACCGTATCTCTACCTGCGTCCCGGTGCGCATGGCGATGTCGACGTGTTTACCTATGGCCGCGACGGCAAGCCCGGCGGCGATGGGGAAGATGGCGACGTCGGCAACTGGGATTGATGCGACGACGACTCGTCACGTCCGTGTTTCGACGAACTCGAACGATGCGTCCGCCGTCGCGATATGGCGGGTTCACGCTGATTGAATTGCTGGTCGTCGTCGTGATCGCCGCCGTCATCGCCGGCGCATTGACCTTATCGATCGGTGGGTCGGGCGGCGAACGGCAACTCGCGCATCAGGCCGAACGAGCACAAGCGTTGATCGGGTACGCGTGCGAACAAGCCGAGCTGACGGGCCGCACGATCGGACTTAATTTCGCGATCAACGGCATGCGTTTCAGCCAACTCGACAGCGATGACTGGGTGACGATACGCGCCAGCGAATTGCGCGAACGTTCGTGGCTGGACGGGACCTCGAGCAAATTGACGAGCGACGATCACCAAGTTCAAATCACGTCCGCGTATCCCGACAAGCCGCAGCTCGTGTGTTTTTCTTCCGGCGAACTGACGCCGTTCCGTCTCGAACTCGCGCTGGCCGATTTGCCGATCATTTATCGTCTGGACGGCCAACCCGATGGCGACGTGACGATCACCACGGTGAACACGCGTGCGCGTTGAGACATGTCGATCGCGCCATCGCGGTTTTACATTGCTCGAAGTATTGATCGGCTTGCTCGTGCTGGCGCTCGCGCTGGTCGCGTTGTCGCGCACGGCCGCCAATCAAGTCAACGCGTTCGCCTCATTGCGCGAACGCACGTTCGCCGGCTGGCTGGCGCAGGATGTATTGACGGAAACGCAAATCGCGACATCGTTTCCCGATCCCGGCAAGAACGATGGCCGGCGGCGTTTCGCCGGACGCGATTGGCGCTACGACGTCGTCGTGCAGGCGACCGACGTCAGCACCATCCGTCGCATCGACGTACACGTTTTCAATGCGGCCGATGCGTTGCCGATCGCCACCGTCGTCGGTTTCGCGAGCAACGAGTTGCAGCAATGAGAGAGTCGCAGCGCGCGCGCGGTTTCACGCTGGTCGAATTGCTCGTCGCACTCGCCGTGTTCGCCACGATGGCGGCGCTGGCCTACGGCGGTTTGAATTCCATCGCGCGCACACGCGGCGAACTGGGCCGTCAGGAAGATCGATTCCGCGATCTCAGCCGCGCCGTCGCGATGTTGAATCGTGATCTCGGCGAAAGCGTTGCGCGTCCGGTGCGCGGCACGAACGGACAAGTCATTCCCGCCATGATCGGCACGGCGACGCAAATCGAATTCACGCGCGTCGGATTCGCCAATCCGCAAGCCGAACAGCGATCGAATCTCGAACGCGTCATGTACGAAATCGACGCCAACACGATGAAGCGCGGACGCTACGCCGTTCTCGATCGCGTGCAGGACACGGCGCCGACCATCTCGGATTTGAAGGTGACGGTCGACTCGATCCGCCTGCGCTATCTCAATGGCAGTCAGTGGCTGGACGCCTGGCCGCCGCAACAGGACAACGCCGCGACCGTGTTGCCGACGGCCGTGCAGTGGACGATCGCAGCACGCGATTACGGCGAACTTCAGGGCGTGGTGCAACTGGTGTCGCAGTGGCCGGCGGCGGCTGCCGGATCGTCGACGGCGGCGCCGTCGAGTCCGAACAAATGATCGCGATGCACAGACAGCGAGGGGTTGCGCTGATCGTCGCCTTGCTCGTCGTCGCATTGGCGACGGTGTTGATCGCGGCACTCCTAGATCGCGGCGAACTGGCCAACGCGCGGACGCGAAACGCGTTACGCGAAACACAGGCCGAATCGTACGCCAGGGGACTGGAGGATTACGCGGCGCACGTCTTGATCAAAGCGCTTCAGCAAAACGCGTCGGCCGATTTTTCGGATGCAATCTGGTCGGTTCCGCTACCGCCCACGCCCGTTCCCGGCGGTCAAATAACGGCGACGATGACCGATCTCGATGGCCGCTTCAATCTCAACAACTTAACTGCCGACACGACCGTTAATCCCAACATGTCGAGTTGGAGCACAGCATTCGGTCGACTACTGATTGCATTGAAGCTGGATCCGAGTCTCGAACAAAATGTTCTGGACTGGATGGCTACTGAAAATTCCCAGACCGACGCGTTTTACGCGTCCCAACCAGTGCCGTATCGCCGCGCTCAAAGGATGTTCTCCCACGTTTCGGAACTGAGACTGGTAAAGGGATTCGACGGCGATACGTATAGAAAAATCTTGCCCTACGTGTCAGCGCTGCCGCCCAACTCGACGATCAACGTCAACACCGCGTCGGTGCCGGTGTTGATGACGATGGTGGATGGAATGACCGAACAAACGGCCGCGTCGATTTGGCAGCAGGGACATGCACGCTTTGCCCTGATCGACGATGTCAAAGCGCAGCTTCAGGCGCCGGCACCCGTTCAATTTTCGAACCTCTACTCGGTGCACAGCAAATATTTCCTGGCCCGCTGCGATGTGATGCTCGATGGATTGCCGTTCACGTTCTACAGTTTGGTCGAGCGCGCGCCGTCGGGCTCGTCCTCGTCCAACGGACCGATCCATGTCCTGCTCCGCAACCGCGGCGGCGATTGAGCATCCGTCCGAGAACCCGCGCGGCGCTGTTAGAATGCGGCGCATGCATCTGCCTCGTGTCCCATGTCCGAACGCTTGCTGATACGTCTGCATCCCGACGGCAACACGTCGTGGCTGACGTTGAACGCGCAGTCGCGCGCGGCCTCGGCGGCGAATGCCGGTGTGCCGCCTGCGCAGGTGCTCGCGCGCGCACAGCGCGTCGTCGCGATCGTGCCTTCGGAAAATGTCGTTCTGCTCGACACGCCGCGCATGTCCGCACAGCGTGCGCAATTTGCCAAAGCCGTTCCGTTCGCGCTGGAGGATCAGCTCGTCAGTCCGGTCGAAGAATTGTATTTCGCGCTGCCGGATAAATTGGCCGGCGATCGCGTCGCCGTGGCCGTCGTCGCGCGCAAAACCTTGCAGGCGTGGATCGAACAACTCGCGTCGGTTGGCGTTCGACCGGACGCGATTTTTGCCGAGACACAATTGCTGCCGCTGGGCGAAAATTCGGGCAGCGTTCTGATCGAAAACGATCGCGCCATCTGGCGCAGTTCGAAAACGCAGGGCGGTGTCAGCGATCTTGCCGGACTGCCGGAGTGGCTCGCCGTCATCCATGCCGGCCAGCCTGAGCTGCATGCGATGGATGTCTACGATTTTCGCGAACGTGTGCCCGCGCTCGCGCTGCCCGAGCGGCATGTTCGCTATCACCCGAATCAGCGCGACGCGTTAGCGTTTCTCGCCGCGCAACTGACGGCCGAGCCCGAACTGAATCTTCTGCAAGGCGACTTTGCGCCGACGCATCGCCGCGCGCCGACGCAGCGTCTGTGGCGCAACGCCGCATTGCTCGCGGGGGCTGCGGTAATTTTGCTATTTGTATACTTTGTCGCCGATTACTGGAAACTGTCGCGGCAATCCGCTCAGCTCGAAGCCGACACCCGCCAGATTCTGCACGATTCGTTTCCGCAGATGGATACCGTTGCCGGCGATCCACGACAATTGATGCAAAGCGCGCTCGACAGCTTGCGTGGCGGCGCCGACGCCACTGGCCTGTTGCACCTTCTGGCGCAAGTCGCGCCGGCACTGGCGAGCACGACACGCACGACGTTGACGAGCCTCGAATACCACAACGCCACGCTGGAACTCGGCCTTCGCGCGCCGGATGTGCCGACACTCGATCTCATGCGCGAACGTTTGTCGACCGTGCCTGGGTTGAACGTGCAGGTCACCGCCGCGAACACGGGCGCGAACGGCGTCGATGGCCGTCTGCGCATCGCCGGAGGCAAATCGTAATGGACGCGTGGTGGAACGGTTTGCAGGCACGCGAACGCAAGATGATCGCGATCGGCGCCATCGCGTGCGTCGTATTGCTGGGCTGGGCATTTGTCTGGCACCCGCTGGCGCGTGCGAATGCCGATCTGCACGCGCGCGTCGAACGCGAACGGGCCGACGTCGCGTGGATGCGCGCCGCTGCGGTCCAAGCCAGCGAATTCCATGCGCAAGGCGCGCGTGCGCATGTCGAGCGTCAGGGCAAATCGCTGTTGGCGCTGGCCGACGTAACCGCGCGCGCGTCGGGTTTATCCGGTGCGCTGAAACGCGTCGAACCGACCGGCGGCAACAGTGTGCGCGTCAGTTTCGAAGTCGCGAGTTTCGATATGCTCGTCGATTGGCTCACGCAACTCGGTCGCGATTACGGCGTGCGCGTGAGCGATATGTCGGCCGATAAAGTCGAAGGTCTCGGATTGGCCAATGTCCGCGTGACGCTTGAAGACAGCCCGCGCTAAATCGAACGGAAAAAACATGAGAGCGTTGCGCAGACTGATCGCCTTTCTTCTGATTCTCGTCGTCATCGCGGTAATCGTCGCGGCCACATTCCCGGCGGCGACCGCCTACCGGTATTGGGGTGACTGGCTCGGCGTGATCAAGCTTTCGGGAATCACCGGCACGGTGTGGGATGGACGCGCGAGCAGTGCGCAGGTTTTCGGGCAAGAAATCGGCGCGGCGACGTGGAACGTGCATCCGCCAGCGTTGTTGCAGGGCGTGGTGGACGCGCACGTGAATGTCGACGGCGGTGCGGTCACCGCGGCCGGTGACGTACAGCGTATGTCCGACGGCACATTCCAGATCAGCGGCGGCACGTTTCATTTCCCCGCCAGCTTCGCCGCACCGGCGCTCGATATCCCGACGCTGAACCTGCTTGGCGATATCGACGGAAAACTCGATCGCGGTCGACTGCAAGGCATTCTGCTGAGCGATGCTAGCGGAACGATGCGCTGGAACCACGCGGCCGTCTCCGGTGCCGCGCAAGCGCCGTTGGGCGATCTCGAAGCGACGTTCACCAGCGCCGCCGATGGCTCGATTCACGGCACCGCGCGCGATCTCGGCGGTCCGTTGCAGCTCAATGGAACCTTCAATGTCAGCGCAGGCAGTTTCGATGTCGACGCGCATCTCGCCGCGCGCGACGGTAATCCGCAAGTCGCCGAAGCGCTGCGCTATATCGGCCAGCCGGAGGCGGACGGAACGTCGCACCTCATCATTCGCGGCCAGTTGTTCAAGCTGTTCTGACGATGGATGCCGCATTTTCCACAATGGTGGATGGCGCGCTCATTGTGGCCCGCGAAGCCGCCGACGCGGCGGCCGTCGTCATCCGAAACTATTATCGACGCGACGTCGCGGTCGAGATCAAGGCCGATCAAACGCCGGTGACCGTCGCCGATCGCGAAGCGGAAGCGGCGATCAAAAACGTGCTGAAGCGTGAATTTCCCGACCACGCGTTTTATGGCGAAGAACTGGGCCGCGAAGGCGACAGCGAATTTTTGTGGCTGATCGATCCGATCGACGGCACCAAGGCCTTCGTGCGCGGCTATCCGATGTTTTCGACGCAGATTGCGTTGATGTATCGCGGAGAATTGGTACTCGGCGTTTCATCCGCACCGGAATTTTGCGAAACCGCGTGGGCGCGTCGCGGCGGCGGTGCGTTTCTCAACGGCGAACCGGTGCGCGTTTCGTCGGTATCGGAATTGAACTCGGGCGCGGCGATTTCGATCGGCAACGTGAAAACGCTGACGTCCGATGCGCGGTGGAACGTGCTCGGAGAATTGATTCGTCGCACCGGTCGCATTCGCGGTTACGGCGATTTTTTGCATTACCACTTGCTGGCGCGGGGCTGCATCGATCTGGTCATCGAATCCGATGTAAGTATTTTGGACGTGGCGGCGCTGGCGGTGATTGTGCGCGAAGCGGGCGGCGCGTTTTCGGATTTAGCCGGCGATGAGCTTTCGCTTGAAACGACGAATGTGCTGGCAGGCACAGCGGCGTTGCACGCGGTTGCGTTGAGAATGTTTCGAGACTCAGATTGAGCAGGTCGAGCTGCGCTTGCGAAACGAAAAACGCTAACGCGTTACAATGATGGGATGCCCAAACCTCCCATCATTCACGCCACGCGCGCCGCCAAAGAAAGCCATTTTCTCAACGTCGAACTGCTTGATCTGGAGTTCTCGAACGGCCAAAAGCGCACCTACGAACGCCTGAAAGGTGCGGGCCTCGGCGCCGTCATCATCGTGCCGATGCGTGACCACGACACCGTGTTGCTGGTCCGCGAATACGGCGCTGGCATCGAACGTTACGAACTCGGATTGCCGAAGGGCCGACTCGATCGCGACGAAACCGTCGAGCAGGGCGCCAATCGCGAACTGAAGGAAGAAATCGGATTCGGCGCGCACGAGCTGCACATTCTCGCGACGCTGTCGCTGTCACCGGCGTACATGACGAGCATGACGCATGTCGTCATCGCGCGCGATCTGTATCCGGAACGGCTCGAAGGTGACGAACCGGAAGAACTCGAAGTCGTCGAGTGGAAAATGTCGGAGCTGCATACGTTGCTTGCGCAACCCGATGTCACCGAAGGCCGTTCGATCGCCGCATTGTTCATCGCGCGCGAATATCTCGCCGGCCGCTTCAAGCCGAAGGTATGAACGATTCGACAACCGATCTCGGCGCGCTCGCGCGCGGCTGTTGCGGCATCGCACGCACGGCCGGTGCCGCGATCATGCGCGTTTACGCGGGTGACTTCGCCGTCGAGCGCAAAGACGACAATTCGCCGCTGACGGAAGCCGATCTGGCCGCGCATCGCGCCATCCTCGACGGCTTGCGCATTCTCACGCCGCAAATTCCGGTGTTGTCGGAAGAATCGGCCGAACACGTTGCGTGGGATGTGCGGCGGCATTGGGTGCGCTATTGGCTGGTCGATCCGCTCGACGGCACGCGCGAATTCGTCAAGCGCAACGGCGAGTTCACGGTGAACATCGCGCTGATCGAAGATCATCAGCCGACGCTCGGTGTCGTTTTCGCGCCGGTGACGAACGCAATGTATTGGGCTTGGCGCGGCGGTCGTGCGCTGTTCGACGACGGTGAAGGTCGGCCCGTGGAAATGCGGACGCAAAAGCGTCACGATCCGCTGATTGTTGCCGGGAGCCGATCGCACGCCGATCCGCGGCTGGTATCCGCGTTGGCAACGTTGGGATCGCATGAACTGAAAGCGCTGGGTTCGTCGCTGAAGTTCTGTCGTGCCGCGAGTGGAGAAGTGGATTTGTATATTCGCTACGGCTTGACGAGCGAGTGGGATACGGCAGCCGGACAATGCGTGCTCGAACAGGCCGGCGGTCGCGTGCTCACGATGGATGGCCAAACGTTGCGATACAACACGAAGGAATCGCTGCTCAATCCCGACTTTCTCGCCTGCGGCGATCCGAGCGTCGATTGGACGGCGTTGATTTCGGAAAATGCACATGGCTGAGCGATCGATCGACGACCTTTTGCGCATCATGGCGACGTTGCGCGATCCGCAACACGGTTGCCCGTGGGACGTGACGCAGACGTTCGAAACGATCGCGCCTTACACCATCGAAGAAGCGTATGAAGTTGCCGACGCGATCGATCGGAATGACATGCACGATTTGCGCGACGAGCTCGGCGATTTGTTGCTGCAAGTCGTTTTTCACGCGCGCATGGCCGAGGAGCGCGGTGCGTTCGATTTCGCCGACGTGGTGAAATCGATTTGCGACAAGATGATTCGCCGCCATCCGCACGTCTTCGATCGCGAAGCGAACAAGCTGATCGATGCCGAATCGCAAACGCTCGCCTGGGATGAACACAAACGACGCGAGCGCGAACAAACGGGCGATACGGATTCGAGTCTTCTCGCTGGGATTTCGCGCGGCATCCCGGAATGGCAGCGCGCGCTGAAATTGCAGAAGCGCGCCGCGAGTATCGGGTTTGATTGGAGTGATCCGTTGCCTGTGCTCGACAAGCTGCGCGAAGAGATCGACGAAGTGCGCGCGGAGCTGACCACCGGTGCCGATCCGGCGCGCGTGGCCGATGAGGTCGGCGATGTGCTGTTCGTCGCCGTGAATCTGGCACGGTTGACGAAGGTCGATTACTCCTCGGCGTTGCGTCAGGCCAATGCCAAGTTCGAGCGCCGTTTTCGTCGCATGGAAGCGCTGGCGGCCGAGGAGAACACGACGTTGGAAGGTAAAACGCTGACGGAGCAGGATGCGTATTGGAATCGCGCCAAAGTCGACGACAAGGCGGGTCGCCTTAAACCCTGAGCCGCGCCGACGCATCTGATCGGTTAACTCATGCGGAGACTCACCATGCGATTGCTGATTTTTTCGACCTTGCTGCTCACATGCGCCGGCGCTGTCGCCAATGAATGCGCGTTTGAAGAGGCGCGTAACCTCGATATCGATGCGGCGGGTCTGCATACGCTCGAAGCCAAACTGGGTTCCAGCGATTTGCGCGCCGAGGGTGTGGCCGGGCTGAACAAAATCGAAGTGCGCGGTCGCGCGTGTGCGTCGGACAAAAGCAAACTCGCGGGCTTGACGGTGGATCAAACGCGCACCGGCGACACCGTGACGCTGGCGACGCACCAAGCCGACGAACAAACCTACAGCATGATGCACTCGAATTACGCGTACATCGATCTCGTCGTGCGCATGCCGCAATCGCTTGCGCTGCGCGTGCGCAGCAAGTCCGGCGACAGCGACTTGAAGAATCTATCGTCGCTCGATTTTTCTTCGAGTTCGGGCGATCTCATCGTCAATCATGTCGATGGCGCGGTGCTCGTCGACGTGCATTCAGGTGATGTGAAAGCCAATAGTCTCGGCAGTTTGGACGTCCAACATTCCGGCTCGGGCGATATTCAAGCCGGACAAGTGAAGGGTGACGTGCATGTCGGCCGGGTCGGCTCTGGCGATCTGACGTTCAGCGACATCGGCAAAGGCGTGCACATCGAATCTGTCGGGTCGG
>CAZZWP010000104.1:0-11323 GCA_964657965.1 uncultured Rudaea sp.
GAAGGCGAGCGGCGCGCTGCGCTGCGCCAGCGGCTTCCGCGCCGCAATCTCGCGGCGGTAATAGTCGCTGGGGTCCTTCCTGTTCAGGTTCTCGTAAACCTCGACATCGGTGAGCGCCTGCGTGACGGGTGGCGCGGTGCCCGTATCGTCGTGTCTGCGGGCGCTCGCGGCGAGATCGCGACACAGCTGCGCGAGTGCAAAACGTTCGGGACGATAACGCTGCAACGGCCACGCGGCGATCGAAAATAAGGTAAGCAACAATCCGCCGAGGCAAAACAGGAATGCCGGGCCTATCGCGTCGGCGGGCGAACGCGGATCGGCCGCGGTGATGACGAGAAGAATCATGCTGGTCAGTCCGATGCGCGCGGCCTCAGGGCTCAGCGCGACGAACATGCCGCCGCAAAAACCCCAGATCAGCGCGGCGATGCCGATGAGTACGTCGCTGCCACCCATCGTGTAGCCGACGAAGGCCGAGATGCCGGCCATGAGCGCGGCGATCAGCATACGGCGAAGCCGCAAGCGATAGGGCCCCGGCTGGTCGGAGAACATCGTGTTCAGCGCGCCGACTGAAATGCCCACGCCGATATCGAGGTGACCTGTCGCGAGCCCCGCGACCAGCGGCAGCGCGACGGCGGCCGTATTGCGCAACGCGACGATCGGCGGCACGTCGCGCGGCTTGAGTTGCAGCAAGGATTTGAACATTGCCGCGAATGATAGCCGCGCGGTCCCGCGAATTGGCTGAATGATGCCGTTATTTATAGCGCGCGGGCGCTGGGTTTACGTGTCCGCATCGTTTGCAGGTGCGCGCATCGATCGAACCATAGAATCGATCGAACACAGCGGGGAAATCTTTTTCGATGTCATTGAGTACGAAAAATTCTTCGAATAATTTGTGATTGCACTGCTCGCAAAACCACAGCAATCCGTCTTTTTCGTTCGGTAGTCGTTTGCGTTCGATGACCAATCCGATCGAGTCGGCCATGCGCTGCGGCGAATGCGGCGTGCGCGGCGGCAGATAAAACATTTGTCCGGCGCGAATCGGAATGTCGCGCGCTTTTCCTTCGTCCTGAATTTTCAACACCATCTCGCCTTCGAGTTGGTAGAAAAATTCCGGACCTTCGTCCCAATGATAGTCCGTGCGCGCGTTCGGGCCGCCGACGATCATCACGATGAAATCGCCGTCGACGATGCATTTGTTTCCGACCGGTGGTTTCAGCAGATGCCGATGTTCGTCGATCCACTGTTGTAAATCGATGGGCGATGCGAGCACGTCAGCGATGATCCGGAATGAGCGCGATGCACTTCAGCTCGATGGCGATCGGCGTGGGCAACGCGGTGATGCCGACCGTGGTGCGACAGGGCTGCGCGCTGGTGAAGTATTCGGCGTAGACGCGATTGTATATCGCGAAATCGTGTTGCATATCGGTGAGGAACACGGTGACGTCGACAAGATCTTCCCAGCGCGCGTCGCTGGCCTCGAGAATCTTGCGAACGTTCGCGAATACTGCGCGGCATTGCGCCTCGATGTCGTAACTGACGAGCCGATCTTGCGCGTCGTACGTATTGCCGATGATCGCATTGGACGCCGGATCGCGCGGACCGATGCCGGACAGAAACAATAAATTTCCGACGCGACGCGCGTGCGGATAAGCGCCGACGGGTTTCGGCGCATTCGCGGCGCGGATGACATCGCTCACGGCGCGCCGGCGCCGATCGTGACGTCTCGTAACAGCATCAGGCGATTGTTCCGATCTGTCGATTTCAAATGATAATTGCCCGGTCGTAAATACAGCCGACTTTGAGTCTGGCTCACGCCGGAAAGAATACGCTGTTCGGCCGGCGAGTTCACGTCGACGACGTTGAGAACGGTGCGGTCGGCAGCGACGGCGTCGTCGCCTTCATCCGCATATTTGGCCTCGATCAAACACGGGAACTGGTTTTTGCACAGATCGCCGCTGACGGGATACATCATGCGCAATCCGTTGAGCGTCAGCCAGTTCGGCCGTTGCTTGACGACATCGTATTGCGGAAAGAAAACGCTCATGTCGTATTTGTCGGGTTTCAGCGTCCACGTTTTGCCATCCGGCGCGACGAATACGCTCGGTACTTGCGGATGCTGTGCCTGCATGACGGCGTGATAAAACGGATGATCCTGTTCGGGGCGCGCGTGCTGCATCAGCATCGTCTGTTCGATCGTCAGCGGATCGATATCGGAAATTTTGCGAAAAAACTCGGCCATGCTACTGCCGCCGAGATATTTCCCGGATTTCTGCACGTGTGCGAAACCCGCGTTCACGACGAGTCGCGCATTCGGATCTTTCTTGAAGACTTGCGAATACAAACTGTCCGCGCCGGCGCGTTCGCGCGCATCGCCAACGCCTGCATTTTCGACATCGTACGACACCACTTTGTAGCCGAGTTTCAGTGCCGTCCGGACCATCTCGCCGTACAGCGGCTCGTCGACGTAGAAACCGCTTTTCGCCGTCGGATAGCCGCGTTTCTGCAGATCGCGGTCCGTGTCGTACAACGTTTCCGCAGCGAAATAATTGAAACCTTGTTCGCGCAACTTCGCGAGCAACTGGATAGTGAGCGTGCGCGTTATCGGCGCGCTGTGTGCTTCGTTGAAAAATACCGCTTTGCGCGATTTGGTCATCTCGAGAATGACATCGGCGGCGGGCTTCATCGTGTAGTTGCCGACGAGCGGCGAAGGGCCGTCGTCATCCTGCGGCGGTTGGGCGATCGAGAAACTCGCCGCGGCGCCGTCGTAGTCGCCGATGAATGTCTGAAACCATGACAGGTACTGTCCGAAGATCACCTGAAACGCGCGATCGTGATCCATGTCGTAATTCATTTGCATGTGCACGTAACGGGCGAGCAGTCCCGGAAGTTTCTCCGCCTCGCTCATGATTCGGTCGGATTTGTCGGCCGCCGCGAGCTGGCGGCGACGCCATTCCGATGGCGACATTTCGCTGGAATTCGGTGTGGAGTTGACCTGGTTTGATGCCAACGCCGGCGGTGAAGTGGAGCAGAACGCGACGAACGCGAACAACGCGGCGCCGACTCGCAACATCTTCTCAATTCGATTCATGCGCGGGTCCGTAGTTTGTCGGATGCGGTACTAATCTATTTGTATACAAACGTTCTTGGCTTCCGTGAAGAACCGCAGCGCTTCGACGCCACCTTCACGCCCCAGCCCCGACTGCTTCACGCCGCCAAACGGCGTGCGCAAATCCCGACGCATCCAACAATTCACCCAAACGATGCCCGACGCCAGTTTCGACGCCACGCGATGACCCCTTGCCAGGTGCGTCGTCCATACTGACGCAGCCAGGCCGTAATTCGTTGCATTGGCTTGCGCGACGGCCTCATGCTCGTCGTCGAACGTCTGCAGCGTGACGACGGGACCGAAGATTTCCTCCTGATTCGTCGCGCATTGCTGATCAAGGCCTTCGATGACGGTAGGTGCGATAAACCAACCGTCGGCGCAACGCCCATCCATTCTTATCGCCTCGCCGCCGCAGAGAATTTTTCCGCCTTCGTTCCGCGCTACGTCGATGCAGCCCATGATTTTGTCGAAGTGCGTTTTCGATACAACCGCGCCGAGATCGCTCGCAGCGTCCGTCGGGTCGCCAACGCGAAGCGTACGCGCGCGCGCGACGAACTCGTCGCGGAATGCCGGATAGATCGAGCGTTCGACAAGAATGCGCGATCCACACAAACAGATCTGACCCTGGTTCGCAAACGCGGAGCGCATGATTGTCGACCAATTCGCGGCCGTCGCATCCCAGTCGGCGAATACGAGCGTGGGATTTTTTCCGCCCATTTCCAGCGACACTTTCTTGAATGTTTTTGCCGCGACGGCGGCGATCGAGGAACCGGTGCGCGTCGATCCAGTGAACGATATCGCCTTGATCCCCGGATGTTCGAGCAGCGCGCTTCCCGTGCGTGCACCGGTGCCGTGAAGAATATTGAGCACGCCGGCAGGAAGTTGTGCGTCGATGCACGCTTGGGCGAACATCGTCGCCGTCAATGGCGTCACTTCCGACGGCTTCGCAACCACCGTATTTCCAACCGCCAGCGCCGGCGCAATTTTCCACGTAAACAAATACAGCGGTAGGTTCCACGGAGAAATGCAACCGACGACACCGATCGGTTCGCGCAACGTGTAATTGAGCGATCCGCTCTCCGAATGCGCCTCGCTGGCAAATTGCGTTGCCGCCGCAGCGAAGAAACGCAAGTTCGCTATCGCACGCGGAATATCGAGCGACCGAGCCAGCGAAACCGGTTTACCAGTGTCGCGCGATTCGGCGGCGGCGAATTCGTCGACGCGTGCTTCGATCAGATCGGCGATGCGGTTGATAAATCGCGCGCGTTCGGCGCTCGGCAACGCCGACCATGCGGGAAATGCGCGCCGCGCTGCGTCGAATGCATGATTAATGTCATCGACATCGCTGTCGGGACATGTTGCGAAGACTTTGCCGATCGCAGGATCGAATACATCGATATAACGCCCGGCGGCGGGCGGTTGCAGTCGACCATTGGCAAAGTTTTGCAGTCGCATGATGGCGTCGCTCATGCACGCAGCTTATCAAACGCGAACCGCGGTTCTACAGCGACTGCGTGCGTCCGCCATCGACCGGAACATTGACGCCGTTGATATAACCGGCCGCTGGCGTCGCAAGAAAGGCGATGACGGCGCCGATTTCGCTGGCGTCGGCGAAACGGCCGGCGGGAACCGTCGCAAGCATCGTTTTCTCGACAGCGGATTCGTCTTGCTTCGTCGTGCGCGCGCGATCGCCGAGAATCTGTTCGAGTCGCTGCGTTTTCGTATAGCCGGGCAAAACGTTGTTGACGGTGATGCCGAATTGTCCGAGTTCGCTGGCAATCGTTTTCGACCAGTTCGCGACTGCGCCGCGAATGGTGTTCGACACGCCCAAATTCTTGATCGGCTCTTTCACCGACGTCGAAATCACGTTGATGATGCGGCCGTACCCTGACGCGCGCATGCCAGGCAGCACTGCCTGCAAAACAGTCTGGCTGGCAAGCAAATGCTGCTGGAATGCAGAAATATACTCTTCCACTTTTGCACTATTTGCTGGTCCGCCGGGAGGGCCGCCTGAATTGTTGACGACGATGTTGAACGGTTTCGATTTCACCGCGGCTTCGATCTTGTCGTGCAAGGCGACGTGATCGCTCATATCGACCGCGATAAAGTCGTGCTGCTGCGATCCGTTCTTCTGCAGCGCGGCCATGGCGCTCTTCAGAGAATCTTCCGATCGCGACAATAACGTCACATCCGCACCGAGCAATGCGAGTTCGATCGCGGCCGCCTTGCCGATGCCTTGCGATGCGCCACAGACGAGCGCACGTTTTCCGGTCAGATCAAGATTCATCACGCATGTCCTGGCGTCAGTCGTTCCGTCATCATCGGGATCAGCTCTTTGTCCGTCTGTGCGTGCGGCGGTTCGACGGAATCGAGATCGAATCCCATCATCGCGGCGTCTTCTTCGTCGAGCCCTTCGAACGCGCGGAATTCCGCATCGAGCAGGGCAGTACGCGCGTGGTTTTCGTCGTCGTAACGCAGCGTTTCGCCGGAAGCATCCAACACTTCGGCGGGCTCAAAATCCTTGACGCGCAAGCGCGCCCACACCAATGTATCGCCGATGGCGGCAACCCACCAGCTTTCTAAAATATCGGTCACGCGGTCAGCCTCGCTCCGGAAAGAATTTCCGCATTAATGATAGCGCGGCAGCGAGCTTTCAATGCGCATCTTGCGAGAGATCGACATGGGTCGCGCGGATGCCGAAATAACCGATCACCGCCGCCAGGAAGGCGAACGCCGCGCCGACCGCGAACGCGATGTGATAACCGCCGTTGAGCGATTCGATCGCGTTCGCTGTCGTCATGGATTGCGTGTGAGCCGCCGCGAGGCTCGCCAGAATAGCAAGACCCAACGCGCCGCCGAGCATGAACGATGTGTTGACGAGCCCCGATGCCAAACCGGAGTCGCGCGGATCGACATCGCTCATCGCAGCCAGCAGCACCGGATTGAACGCCATGCCGCCGCCGAGTCCGAGTAGCGTCATGCCGGGTAACACGTCGGCGACGAACGTTCCAGCGACTGGCGCGCGCGCGAACAAAACCAATCCGAGGCCGGCTAGCAAAAGGCCGAGCGCAAGCGGAATTTTCAATCCGAAACGCATCACCATCTTTGCGGACAACTCTAACGAAAACGCGGCCATGATCACGTTGGCTGGGAAAAATGACAGTCCGACTTTGAGCGGATCGTAGCCCAGCACTTGCTGCAGATAGAGTGCGGACAAGAAAAACCACGCGAACATCGACGCAGCCCATAAAACGCCCACGACATTGGCTGTGGCGACATTACGCAGGCGAAACATGCCGAGCGGCATCAACGGTTCGCGCACCTTTGTTTCGATGACGATGAACGCGACGAACAGCAAGACAGCGATGCCGAATTGCGTGAGTGTCGCTGCCGATGTCCAGCCGACTTCGTTGCCATTGATGATCGCGTACACCGCAAGAATGAGCGACGCCGTGATCGTCGTCGCACCCGCGAAATCGATGCGCGGATTGGCAGATTGCGTATGCGTATTAGGGACAAGTCGCAGCGATGTCGCGAACACCGCGATTCCGATCGGCAAGTTGACGAGAAAAACCCAGTGCCAGTTCAACGCGCCGGTGAGAAATCCGCCGAGCATCGCGCCGATGCTGCCGCCGCCCGCACAGACGAAACCGTAAATACCCATCGCTTTCGCGCGCGCGTCGGGTTCTGGAAACAAATCCACGATCAGCGACAAGGCGACCGCCGCGACGACGGCGCCGGCGATGCCTTGCGCGGCGCGCGCCGCGATGAGGATATCTTGCGATGTGGCCAGACCTGCCGCTAACGACGTCAGCGAAAACGCCGCAATGCCGATCAGAAATAACCGTCGATGTCCGTAGAGATCTCCCAGCCGTCCGCTCAATAAAAGACAGCCGCCGAATGTGAGCACGTAAGCGTTGATCACCCACGCGAGATTGGTGGCCGAAAATCCCAGATCGGCTTTGATCGACGGCAGCGCGACATTCACGATCGTCGTGTCGATGACGTCCATCAGCACGCCCATGCAGAGCACGCCGAGCGCGAACCAGCGCGCGCGATCGGGTGTAGTCATCAGAACTCTGCGGAGCCAGGAACGCGCGGGTAGGGAATCGCATCGCGGATGTTCGACAATCCGCACGTGTACACAACGAGACGCTCAAAGCCTAACCCGAAACCTGCGTGCGGCACGGTGCCGTAGCGGCGAAAATCGCGATACCACTGATAATGCGCGGGATCGATCTTGAACTGCGCCATGCGCCGATCGAGATAATCGAGGCGTTCCTCACGCTGCGATCCGCCGATGATTTCGCCGATGCCGGGTGCGAGCACGTCCATCGCCGCGACCGTTTTGCCGTCATCGTTGAGGCGCATGTAGAACGCTTTGATCTTCTCGGGATAATTCATCACGACGACTGGGCGGCCAACGTGTTTCTCCGTCAGATAACGTTCGTGTTCGGTTTGCAGGTCGCTGCCCCATTCGACGGGAAAGTCGAATTTCTGGCCCGACTTTTTCAGGATTTCGACGGCATCGGTGTAATCGATACGCTCGAACGGCGCATTGATGAACGCTTCGAGTCGTGAGATCACCGTTTTTTCCTGACGCTCGGCGAAGAACTTCATGTCGTCCATGCGTTCTTCGAGCACGGCTTTGAAAATATATTTCAGGAAGTCTTCGGCGAGTGTCGCGTCATCGTTGAGATCGGCGAACGCGATTTCCGGTTCGATCATCCAGAACTCGGCCAGATGCCGCGTCGTGTTCGAGTTCTCGGCGCGGAAGGTCGGTCCAAATGTATACACTTTGCTCAAGCTCAGGCAGTACGCCTCGACATTGAGCTGGCCTGAAACGGTGAGATAGGTTTCCTTGCCGAAAAAATCCTTGTGGAAATCGATGGTGCCCTTGTCATCGCGCGGCAGGTTCACCATGTCCAGCGTCGACACGCGAAACATCTGGCCGGCGCCTTCGGCATCGGACGCGGTAATGATCGGCGTATTGATCCAGAAAAATCCCCGTTCGTGGAAATAACGGTGAATCGCTTTGGCGATGCAATCGCGCACGCGCGCGACGGCGCCGAACGTGTTCGTGCGCGGACGAAGGTGCGCGACTTCGCGCAAATATTCCATCGTGTGCGCTTTCGGCTGGATCGGATACGTTTCCGGATCGTCCACCCAGCCGACCACTTCGACTGCGGTCGCCTGAATTTCGAACGATTGGCCTTTGCCTTGTGATGGAACGAGTGTACCGGTGGCAATCACCGCGCAGCCCGCCGTGAGTTTTGCGATTTCGTCGGCGTAATTGCCCAGCGTGTTTTGCGCGACGATCTGGATCGGGTCGAAACACGAACCGTCGCTCACGTTGACGAACGACAACCCGGCCTTCGAATCGCGCCGCGTGCGAACCCAGCCGCGCACCGTGACTTCACTGTTCGCCGCGATGGACCCGGAAAGTGCCTGTTTGACGCTGACGACCGCCATGCCTTGAAACTCCCGAAGAAAATGACCACGTTTTAACGAGCCGCAAATGATAGCGGATTCGATGATGCCAAGCCTGCTAAACTGATGCCATGAACGTTGAAATCACACCTGCTGCGCGCGAGCGCATGCGCAACTTCGTCGCTAGCGAATCCAACGCCGTCGGCGTGCGTTTCGGCGTGCGCAAGATGGGATGTTCGGGTTACGCGTACACGATCGATGTAGCCGACGAGATTCGCGACAGCGATGTGGTCAACGATGTCGATGGCGTTAAATTGGTCGTCGATCCGGTAAGCCTACCGTTCGTTGAAGGCACTCAAATCGATTTCGCCCGCGAAGGATTGAACGCGACGTTTGTGTTCCGCAATCCGAATGTCACCGGCGAATGCGGCTGCGGCGAAAGTTTCACGGTCAATTCAGCCGCTTGATGTTCGGCGACGTCTTGGACAAGACTGAACCGCCGGCACGCATCGATAAACCGCTCAGCGCGACGTCGTCGCAAGAACCTACGTCGGTTCTCAGCGCGATCACACCGCACATCTTCCGCACGCTTCGGCGTGAACCGGCATTGGCCATCACGCTCGCGTATCTGTTCGTCGCGATGGCGGGAATTTTCTACAATTATACTTTTTACCGAAAGTTTGAAATTCCCGTTTTGACGCTGTCGCAGGTCAGCGATTTTCTCGTGGCCGGTATTCAGCAACCGATGGCGCTATTGCTCGTGTTTTCGACATTGCCGATCGTCTGGCTGATCGATCTGTTCAATTCATTCACACGACGCCGCCGCACCGCAAAGCGCGAGGCGTTGATCGAAAGCGGAATCGATTCGACATTCAAACGCGTTCGCCTTCTCCGGCTGCAAAACCCGCCGCGGTGGTTCACCGTCGCGGCTTACGCGGTGGCGATCGTCGGTTACGGCTGGACGTTCGTGCAGCTTTACGCCGATCATCGCGCCGACGAGGTAGAGCGCGGCGACGCGCCGCCTGTCACGGTGTGGCTGGCTGGAAGCGCCGAACCGCTCGCGTCGAAATCGAAAGGGTGGACTTACCTGGGCGCCGTATCTAGCTATGTCTTCGTCTACGATCACGACGCGCGCCGCGCACAAATCCTGCCCGTCAACAGCGTCGCGCGGATTCAGCCGGCCGGAATAGACGAGGTACCGCATAAATCGGGCCTCATAGTTGCCCCAATTCCCTGATTCGTCTAGAATTCGCGGTCCTCTTTCGAGGAACCTTGCTCTTCGCGCCGCGGAGGGCTGCCGATCGGAATCCTCCGGCGGTATCCATAAGGAGACATCATGCGTCATTACGAAATCGTGTTTCTGGTCCACCCTGACCAGAGCGAGCAAGTGCCCGCCATGATCGAGCGTTACAAATCGCTCATCGAAACCGGCCAAGGCAAATTCCACCGTCTGGAAGATTGGGGCCGTCGTCAGCTG
This sequence comes from uncultured Rudaea sp., assembly GCA_964657965.1. Classification (GTDB taxonomy): domain Bacteria; phylum Pseudomonadota; class Gammaproteobacteria; order Xanthomonadales; family Rhodanobacteraceae; genus Rudaea. The sequence goes on from CAZZWP010000104.1 coordinate 10,014, forward strand.
GCGTATCCGATCGACAACCTGGCCAAGGCGCACTACGTTCTCATGAACATCGAGTGCGACGCGAAAGTGCTGGAAGAACTCGAGTCCGGATTCCGCTTCAACGACGCCGTGCTGCGCCATTTGATCCTGGTGCGCGACAACGCCGTCACCGATCAGTCCTTCATCCTCAAGAACAAGGATGACAAGGGCGGCCGCCGCCGTGACGAAGATGGTTTCGGTTTCGGCGACGACGACGAACCGCGCCGCGAACGCGAACCCCGAGGCGACCGCGAACCGCGTGCCGATCGCGAACCGCGCGCGCAGAGCGCCGAGTAACCTCGGCCCCAACAGAATTCGGAGAATCCCATGTCCAAGTTTTTTCGTCGCAAGAAGTTTTGCCGTTTCACCGCCGAAGGCGTCACCGAGATCGATTACAAAGATCTGAACACGCTGCGTCAGTACATCACCGAAACCGGCAAGATCGTGCCGAGCCGCATCACGGGAACCAAAGCCCGTTATCAGCGCATGCTGACGCAGGCGATCCTGCGCGCGCGGTTCCTCGCGTTGTTGCCGTACAGCGACAATCACTAATCAAACAAATCCTCCTCGGACAACTGAGGTCAGCTGCGCGAAGAAATTCGCGCTAACGAATCGGAGAACATGATGGAATTGGTACTGCTGCAAAAAGTGAAAAATCTCGGCAATCTCGGCGACAAGGTTCGCGTGAAGCCAGGTTATGGCCGCAACTTTCTGATCCCGCAAGGGCGCGCGGTTCCGGCAACGACGTCGAATGTCGCGGAGTTCGAAAAGCGTCGCTCGGAATATGAGGCGAAGGCTAACGATGTGATGTCGGCTGCCGAGGCGCGTAAGGCGTCGCTCGAAGGTGCAGTCGTTACGGTCAAGGCGAACGCGAGCGCGGAAGGCAAGTTGTTCGGGTCAGTGGGTCCGCGCGATATCGCCGACGCTTTCAGTGCGGCCGGCAAGCCGTTGAACAAGAGTGAAGTGGTGATGGGTGAAGGTCCGATCCGGCACACGGGTGAGTTTGAGATTCAGATTCATCTGCATGCCGACGTGCATACGACGGTGAAGGTGGTTGTTGCTGCGGATGATTGATTGCTGACAGGTTCACAGGCAGAAAAGACGGGCGCTTCGGCGTCCGTTTTTTTGCTCGTCTTTTTCCGCTCGTCATTCCGGCGAATCCCGTAATCCGGTGACTTTGCTTTGGAGCTTGTCATTCCAGCGGAACCTGGAGTCCAGTTTTTGTCTTTGATCTTTGTTGTCTGAACGCCCGAGCTTTCACTCGCTGCGCGAGCGAGTCACTTTCTTTGCTG
>CAZZWP010000105.1:0-11187 GCA_964657965.1 uncultured Rudaea sp.
ACCGATTCATTTGCAGACAACGACGAAGCTTTCGCGCGCGCGTCGTCAATCGACTCGGCCGTGTGGACATGTGAAAGGACGCCAAAAATTGCCGACGGTCCTTGCACGTGGGCGGCCAACGTTCCGGCAGGTCCGGCACCGCTTTCTCGCACGGAAATCAGCGTCACGTCGGCATCGCGAACGTTCGCGAGTTCTGTTGCGTGCGCGTGCGGCGAATCGGTCAAGACACCTTCGAGCAATCCGGATAAAACGGTTTCGACGGCCGTTTCCCAGCCGCTGTCGACGACGAGCACTTCGCCGAGTCGGCGCGATTTATCCAATCCCAGTTTCGCGAGCCATTCGCCGGCCGGCGATTTTTCCTGACCGAGCGCCGCATGCTGCAGCGCTTCGAGCGATGCGAGACGTCCGCGCAAACGCTGCAATTCCGTGCGCGCTTCGTTGAGCTGTGTCGCGTTCGCGCGTTCGCTTTCGAGCGCCTGCTCGTGTGCGGCGCGGCGTTCGTCGAGCAGCTTCGTGAACGCGTCGACTTTTTCTTTTTGCGTATCGTGTTCGGTGGCGAGTTGCGTCGATTGATCGCTCAACGTCTGCACATTCGCCGCACGCTTTTCTTCGCGCAGCAATTCGAGACGGCGACCGCTTTCCATCGCCTGCTTATCCAGCAAGTCCAAACGCGTGCGTTCGACTTCAGCCGCCTGCCCGGCTTCGGCCGACGATTTCGCGTACGCATCCCACTGCGTTTGCCACTCGACAATTTTTGCTTCGGCATCGCGTAATGAATCGGCAGTCGTCGTTGCGTTTTGCTTAAGCGAGGCGAGTTTCGGTTCGCCTTCGCTCAACGTCGCACGCAGCGCTTCGATTTGTTCGTGATCGCCGCGAATATGCTCGCCGAGTTCCGCAAGCGCTTTTTCAGTTTCGACGCGGTTGCGTTCCAGCCGTTCGCGCAATTCGCGATTGTGCTGAATCTGTTGTTCGACGCGCGCGATTTCACCGCCAACGCGATAAACCTCACCCTGCACTTTGTTGAGATTCTCGCCAGCGAGCTGGTGCGTTTCGCGATGGCCTTCGATCTGCGCTTCGATCTGGCGCTGTTCGGCGACGAGCGCCTCGATGCCGATTTCGCCCTGACGCAATGCGGCCGTATGTTCGTCGAGCTCGCCCGCGATCACGCGATAATGCAACGCGCGCAATTCGGCTTCGCGACGCGTTTGCTCAGTCTTCAAATCCTGCCAGCGTGCGGCAGCCTTGGCCTGTCGGTTGAGATGTTCGAGCTGCTTTTCGACTTCTTCGCGCACATCGTTCAGTCGCTCGAGATTTTCGCGCGTCGCCTTGATGCGGCTTTCGGTTTCTTTACGCCGTTCTTTGTATTTCGAAATGCCGGCGGCTTCTTCGAGATAGCCGCGCAATTCGTCGGGATGCGCGGAAATGATTTCCGAGATCATGCCCTGTTCGATGATCGAATAACTGCGCGCGCCCAAGCCCGTGCCGAGAAACAGATCGGTGATGTCGCGACGCCGGCAACGCGATCCGTTCAAGAAATATTGCGATTGGCCGTCGCGGCTCGCGGAACGCTTGACGGAAATTTCGTTGTACTTCGCGTACTCGCCGATGACGGTGCCGTCGGAATTGTCGAACACGAGCTCGACGGTGGCGCTGCCGACCGGTTTGCGTCCCGTCGAACCGGAAAAGATGACGTCGCTCAGCGAATCGCCGCGCAGGCGCGTCGGCGCGCTTTCGCCCATCACCCAACGAATGGCATCGATGATGTTCGATTTGCCGCAACCGTTCGGACCGACGACGCCGGTCATATTGGTGGGCAGGTGAAGAACGGTCGGATCGACGAAGGATTTGAAACCGGAAAGCTTGATCGTAGTCAGTCGCATCAACGAGTCTCGCGCAGTTCTTATCGAACCGCTATGCAATAATTTTGGGGTTGTCGGCAGCGGAGGCTTCCGCTACCGTGGCGCGCCGTTTTGAGGCGAGCAACTTCGCAGGAGTTCGAGACCGTGTCTACCGCCCCCACGAAAACTTTGGAGACGTTCCCGAATCCGCAGCCGGATCGTGATTATACCATTCGCATGCGGATTCCCGAATTCACCTGTTTGTGTCCGAAGACGGGGCAGCCGGATTTCGCCGTCCTGCATCTCGATTACGTGCCAGCAAAAACGTGCGTCGAATTGAAATCGTTGAAACTTTACGTCTGGAGTTTCCGCAACGAAGGCGCGTTCCACGAAGCCGTCACCAATCGTATTCTCGACGATCTCGTCAAAGCGACCGAGCCCAGATTCATGCGCCTCACCGCCGAATTTCTCGTGCGCGGTGGGATTTACACGACGGTGGTCGCCGAGCATCGCGCACCCGGCTGGCAGGCACCGCCGCCCGTCGCACTGCCCTAGCCTTTCTTTTCTTCTGCGGGAGCGACCGCCGGCGCAGTAGCCGGTGTCGGCGCGGAACCTGCGGGATAGTCAATCTTCGCGTTGTCGCGAAGTTTCTTAACGCGATCTTGCGCGAGTTTCACCAATAGACCACGGCGAATGCCTTCTTTGACCTGTTCGAACGCCGGCGGCGTGAACGGATTGACGATATCGAGATGCACGACGTGCCAACCGTATTCCGTCTTGACCGGGACTTTCGTCGTCTCGCCATTCTTCAAGTCTTCCAGCGCTTTCGCCAACGGCGGCGGCAATTGATCGGGGCGAACGCGCGTAAAAACTTTCGCCTGCTTGGCTTTCGACCGATACGTATCGAACACTTCCGAAAACGGCTTGCCGGAAACGATATCGCCTTCCGCCTTCAACGCGTCGGCTTCGTCTGCGAACAATAGTTGGCCGAAGTCGTAGGCCTGTTTGCCGGCGCGTGCGGATTGGGCATCGTATTCGGCCTTCAGCATGTCGTCGCCGATCGGCGTGGATTTTTGATATTCGGCGAAACTCGCGTCGGATACGCCTTTCAGTCGTTCGGCTTCCACCGCTGCTTGAAACGGTTCCGACGATGCGAAGGATTCTCGCTGTATGGCTTGCGCGACAAGCACTTCGTCGGTGACCAACGTGAACGCTTGTTCGCGCTGCTGCGCATTGTCGAGATGCAGATTGTGTTGCGCCGCCACGCTCTGCAACAACGATTGCGGGATCTTTATGCCATTCACGGTTTCCACGATCGGCCCGGCGGTGGTCATTTTGACGACGTCGCCGCCGTCGGACGCTTGATGCGAGCAGGCGGTGGCGGCAAGTACACCCGACGCGATTAGTAGCTTTTTATACTTTTGCATGGTCCTGTCCTTCGTCCGGTGTTCGCGCATCCATCGCCAACGCATGAATATCCGTCGTCATCATATCGCCGAGCGCCGCGTATACCATGCGGTGTCGCGCCAGCGCAGGCTTGCCGGCAAACGCCAGCGAGACGATTCGAACGCGGAAATGCCCTCGGCCGTCTTTGGCGCCTTCGTGCCCGCGATGCCGATGACTTTCGTCTTCGACATCCAGCTGCGATGGCGACAGTTCGCGCGTCAGCCGTTCGCGGATGCGGTCGATCCGACTATTCGTCACGGCAATGTCTTGCGGAACGGTTTGACATGCACGTCCTTATAAACATTCGCAGTGACATACGGATCGGCTTTCGCCCAGGTTTTTGCGGCGTCCAGATCGTCGAACTCGGCGACGATGAGGCTGCCGGTAAAACCCGCCGGGCCTGGATCTTCCGCATCGATGGCAGGAAATGGACCGGCGAGCAGCAGACGGCCTTCATTTTTCAGGTCGTTGAGGCGCGCGACGTGCGCCGGTCGAGCGCCGACGCGCTGCTGCAAACTATTCTCGTTGTCGATCGCGTAGATCGCGTACCACATGACGCATCCTCGAATTTTGCCCGTCGAATATGGTAACGGAAGCGCATCGGCTTGGCGCGGGCTTGGCGCGGAATCGGTCGCGTGTTAGCGTCCGCGCGCATGCTGGAAACACTTTTTGTCAAAGATTTCGCCATCGTCGGCGAAGCCGATATCGCGTTCTCGAATGGCTTGACCGTCGTCACCGGCGAAACCGGTGCGGGCAAGTCGCTGATGGTCGATGCGTTGTTGCTGTTATCCGGCCAACGCGCGGACGCGGGCGTCGTGCGGCACGGCAGCGAGCGCGCCGAATTGATCGCGCAATTTTCGCTCGCGCGCGCGGACGCGGCGCGCACGTGGCTCGCCGAAGAAGAATTCGATGACGGCGACACCTGTCAACTGCGCCGCGTGATTCGCAGCGAAGGCAGTTCGCGCGCGTGGATCAACGGGCGTCCGGCAACACTCACGCAACTTCAGTCCCTGGCGACGCACTTGATCGAAATTCACGGGCAGCACGAACATCAGGCGCTGCTGGAAAAATCCAGCCAGCTGGATCTGCTCGATGCGTTCGGCGGCAACGAATCGCTTCGCGGCGACGTCGCCAACGCGGCGCTCGCGTGGTCGGCTATTGACGCCCGCATGCGCGAACTCGGTGCGGAACAGGATCAGTCCGATCGGATCGCGTTGTTGGAACATCAAGTCGAAGAACTGGATCGCAACGCGTTGTCGACAACGGACTTCGCCGCACTGAACGAGACGCACAAACGCCTCGCCAACGCCGGATCGCTCATGCAAGGCAGCATGGCGCTGGCCGAATCGTTGGATGGCGATAGCGAATTCGCCGCGTCGCGCAGCGTGAGTCGCGCTCAAAACGAAATCGCGCGGTTGAGCGATCTCGATCCGCGCTTGAAATCGGCGCGCGAACTGCTCGACGCCGCTGCGATTCAGCTCAGCGAAGTCAGCAGTTTAATCGCGCGCTATCGCGACGAACTCGATCTCGATCCAGATCGTTTGGCCGAAACGGATGCGCAGATCGCGCGCCTGCACGAGTTATCGAGGAAACATCGCGTTCCGGCCAGTGCGCTCAAGGAATATGCGGACACACTGCGCGCCGAATTGACCGACCTGCGCAGCGCCGGCGAGCGATTGATTGAACTTGAGCGCGCACGCAGAAAAGCGGCGGACGATTACGCGTTCAGCGCCACGAAACTGAGCAAGGCGCGCGAGAAGGCGACGAAAAAAATCGGCGCCGATGTCACCGCGTTGATGGCTGAACTCGGCATGTCGGGCGGACGCTTCGAGGCGCAGTTGGAAAAAGTGGAAAAATCCACACCGGATGCGCAGGGCATGGAACGTGTCGAATTTCTCGTCAGCGCGAATCCGGGACAGCCGCCGCGGCCATTGCGTAAGGTGGCGTCGGGCGGCGAACTCTCACGCATCAGTTTGGCGATCGAAGTGGCGGCGCTCGGTCTCGATCAGATCGGATGCATGGTGTTCGACGAAGTGGATTCCGGCGTCGGCGGCGCAACCGCTGAAGTCGTCGGTCAGAAATTGCGGCGGCTCGGGGAAAATCGCCAGGTGTTGTGCGTGACGCATCTGCCGCAGGTGGCCGCGCAAGGGCACGCGCACTTACGCGTGTCGAAATCCGTCGACGCGAAGCGAACGGATGTGGTGATCGAATCGCTCGACGAAAAATCGCGGCGCGACGAAATCGCACGGATGCTTGGCGGCATCGACATCACGCGCGAAACGTTGGCTCACGCCGATCAAATGTTGAAGACGGGAACTCGAAAATCGAAGGGATAGCGTCGTCGCCCGATTCCGGTCAGATCAGGATTTTTTCCGCTTCGGGCGCACGTAAAGAACCAGGCTGTGATCCTCGATCTGGTATCCGTATTTATCGGCGACGTCGCGCTGCAACTTCTCGATCTCTTCGCTGGTGAACTCGATGACCTTGCCGCTTTCGATATCGACCATGTGATCGTGATGCTTGCCGCTGTCGATTTCGTAGACGGCCTGACCGCCTTCGAAATTGTGTTTCAGAACCAGTCCCGCCGATTCGAACTGCGTGAGGACGCGATAAACCGTGGCCAGTCCGATATCGTCATGATGGTCGAGAAGATTGCGATAAATATCCTCCGCAGTCATATGTTTACCATCGGAAGCTTCGAGTATTTCTAGAATCCGCATACGCGGATGCGTGACCTTGAGGCCGGCCTTGCGCAGGTCTTGAGTTTCCATTGCGTTCTCCTCGCCTCCTTTTCCCAGAAACTCGCCAACTAACGAGCTCGGAAGCAGCGTTAGTGTATCATCCGGCGCTTTCCATTCGACGGTGCGGGTCCATGCAGAAAGTTTTGCGTTTCGCCGCGCTCGCGGCTGCGGGTTTCATCGTGACTGCGTGCAATCCGATTTATACGCTCGATATCCAACAGGGTAATCTGTTCAGCAAGAATCTCGTCGATTCGCTAAAGCCCGGCATGACGAAGCATCAGGTGACACTCGTTATGGGTTCGCCCTCGATCGTCAGTTCGTTCGATCCCAACCGTTGGGATTACATCTCGACGTTGCGCAAAGGCAATGGCCGGATGGAACAAAAGGATCTCACGCTGCATTTCGAGAACGATGCGCTCACGCGGATCGAAGGCGACTATTTCGCCGAAAATCCGTACGAGTTGATCAAGGAAGCGACGAAATACAAGCGTCAGTATCCTGACGACAAACGTCCCGATGACGACAAGAAGAAGGCGCCCGATCAGAGCTGAGCGCGACGACGCCGCGCTTCTTTCGGGTCGATCTTGAGCGGCCGGTATAACTCGATCCGGTCGCCATCGTGCAGTGTTTGCTTTCCGGAAACGATCTGGCCGAAGACGCCGATCGCTGCGGCTTTGAACCCGTTGGGCAGGCGCTCGAAAATTCCGCTGGCTTGAATCGCATCATCGACGGTGGCATCTGGATCGATGTCTAACGACAACGCGATTTGGTTGTTCGGATCGGCGTAAACCACGCTGACGCGAATCGACTCAGCCATATGTCCGGTCCGCTTCGGCGCAGAATTCGTCCACCATGCGATCCGCGAGCTTTTGGAATCCAGTGCGCATGATGGGTGCCATCAGAAAACCTGCGTAATCGAAATCCAGCGCGAGGGAAACCTTGCAACCGCCCTCGCCCAACGGCGAAAAATTCCACGTGCCGGCGAGATGACGAAACGGTCCATCGACGAGGTGCAGCGTGATTTCCGTCGGCGGATTCAACGTGTTCCGGGTCGTGAACGATTGCGTGAAACTGGCGAAGCGCAATTCCAGTCGGGCGGTGAGATGCGATTTGTCTTCATCCAGAACCTGCGCGCCGGAGCACCATGAAAAACGACGTGGATACGCTTCCACATCATTTACCAACGCGAACATGCGTTCGGCACTGTGATGGACAATGGCACTGCGACGGATCTTGATCACCGGTAAATCCAGCCAGGTTCTGCGCGCAGCAAGGATGCGCAAGGCATAATACTCACATGAACGACGACCTCATATGAACACCAAAAAAGAAAAAAAATCCGGCGGCGATTCGACGATCGCGCTCAACAAACGGGCCCGTCACGAATATCACATCGAGGAACGCTACGAAGCGGGACTTTCGCTGCAAGGCTGGGAAGTAAAAAGCCTGCGCGCCGGTCGCATCAATTTCGGCGATTCGTATGCCATCGTGAAAAATGGCGAATTGTATTTGTTCGGTGCATCGATTCCCCCGCTTATTTCGGCGTCGACGCATGTCGTCGCCGACGATCGTCGAACGCGCAAATTACTTCTGCACAAAGAGGAAATCGACAAACTGCTGGGCGCCGTCGAACGCAAAGGCTATACGCTCGTTCCGACGGCGATGTATTGGAAACACAATCGCGTGAAAGTCGAGATCGGCCTTGCCAAAGGCAAGCAAGATCACGATAAACGCGCGACGGAAAAAGAACGCGACTGGCAACGCGAAAAGCAGCGCACGATGCGCGCGAAAAATCCGCTCGGCTGAAATTACTTGTCGTTAACGCCGGCTCTCACCAGATACTGGCCGGATTTTTCGTCACGTTCCAATTCGAGTACACCGCTTTTCTTCGCTTCTTCGAGCAAAGCCTTGAATGATTTGAATCCGTAGTACGCCTCGTTGAATCCCGGTTTGCGACGCTTCAATGCTTGTTTCACCATCGAAGCCCACAGTTTTTCTTCTTCGCCGCGTTCTGCGAATAGCGCGTCGACCGTTTCTTCCAGCAGATCCAGCGCTTCCTGTTTCTTGTCCGATTCGGTTTTCGGTTTCGGCGTTGCCGACGCCGGCGCCGATTTACCTTCCGGCTTGTTTTTAGGTGCGCGCTTGGCCTGCTGGGCGCGCACGAGATCATCGTAGTAAATGAATTCGTCGCAGTTGGCGATCAACAATTCCGACGTCGAATTTTTCACGCCGACGCCGATCACTGTTTTATCGTTCTCGCGTAATTTGCTGACCAGCGGCGAGAAATCAGAATCGCCGCTGATGATGACGAACGTATCGACGTGCGCCTTGGTGTAGCAAAGATCGAGCGCGTCGACGACCATGCGAATATCCGCCGAATTCTTGCCCGACTGACTGACGTGCGGCACTTCGATGAGCTCGAACGACGCGTAATGCATGGCCGCCCGGAAATCCTTGTAGCGTTCCCAATCGCAATACGCTTTCTTGACGACGATGCTACCTTTCAGCAAGAGGCGTTCGAGAACTTTGTTGATGTCGAACTGCGCATACTTCGCCTCGCGCACGCCGAGTGCAATATTTTCAAAATCGCAAAACAGCGCGAGATTTCGCGTATCGGGCGTCAACGCCATTTCGTACTCCCTGCGATTCGACGCGCAGACTTTACACCGATTGGCTCGCCTTGAATTTCGCGCGCCAGATACCAACTCGATGTATGATGTTTGTTCTCCGGGGGCGATCGGCTTCGACGGGGATCACGAAATCACTTGGTGCATGCCGAGGGGGCCGCTTTCCTCGTTAATCCAGCAGCAAAACTTTAGTTGCCAACGACGACAACTACGCTCTAGCCGCTTAAGGCTGAGTCCCGAACCCGTTTGTGCTTGTGCTCGCGGATGTAGGGTCACTATCACAAGATCGCTCTTGATTGCCGCCAGTCGGTCACGGGCTAACTCTTAACGGGCTGGTCCTTCGGTGCGCTTCGCACGTTGTGTTGCCGCAGGACGAGACTAAAACAACGCGCTACGCATGTAGAGCTGGGGATCTAGTATCTTCGGACGCGGGTTCGATTCCCGCCGCCTCCACCATCCCATCAGTCTAAGTTACTGATTCCATTAGACGGCCATCCGGCCAATCTGAATAGATTGGTCTGGATTGGCCTATGTTTGGTCAGCATTTTGGTCAGCATTCAATCGCGCTGACGTACATGGGCACGCCCGTCTTTGAATCGCCTTTTGTGATGACTCTGACGAGCGGCACGCCGCTTGCTCGAAAGAGCTGGCGTCGCAAGCGATGCCATACGAACCAGCGTCACCGGTGTTGATGTCGTAGTGGCCCGGTACTTCACTGAGGTAATCCGTCCGACGCTATCACGGCGTGTAATCGACGATGGTGCTCTCGGGTACAACGGGACAAATCAATCCCTCTGGTCCTTTTTAGCCAGGATGCTTTTTAGCCGCGCTTGTAAGGCTGGAGCGTCTTTATTATGTTTTGCGAGCGTTTGAATTCCAACGATGATGCTATCTGAATGAGCGGCATCCGCAGCTTCAAGCAGCGCCTCGAAAGCCGACGCGGCTCTGTCGGCCGGATATTTTCTTGCAATTATATCGGTAGCAACAAGCTGCAGTTCTTCGACATCGTACCTGTTGAAATTGGACACGAGGCACTCCATCAGCTGCAATCTTTGAGCAGCGGATGTCTTGTCGATATCGAGATAGGCATTTAATGCAAACTGCTCCACACCGCGATATTGCGTTAACTTGGTTGAGGACAGCACGTATAAAAGCAAACGGAAATAATCGTCGGGAAAGTTACCCACCTTGAGAAGATCATGCTCGAACTCCTTTGCTAGGCGACGAACTTCCGAACGGCAATTGTTACCGCTGCATGCCTCAAGAGCCTCGCGTATCGATTCTGCCGTCATGTCAAACCTTTAGTCAGCGAGTGGATTCAGCCCGAGGCCGCTCAGTATGCAGGCTCCAGTAACGCCTATGACAATCGCGGCGTCCTCCGCAACTTCACAAGTTTTCGGATTTCTTTGGCAAAAGGATTTACCGGAACACTCCTCGTCATATTGATCCTCCAGCTCATGCAATCTTTGCAAGAGTATATTGATTAAAGTGATGTGTCCCCGTTTAGTGTCGCGGAGCTTCTCGCCGGGTCCCACGTATGTAGGTAGGCCTTCGGAATCTTCTTCCAATTCCTTATAACGTTTGTCGATGTCTTTTCGGATGTTTTGAATCTTTTGCCAGAGCGCCTTGCAATAATCACTTGACGGATCCTGAGCAGTGCCGTGCCTATCGGACCACGCAAGAGGACTGCTTTCCGTATATCCGTATGTACTCAGGCCACCATTCAACCCAATCGGATCACTCTCGACGTAGCGTCCAGTGCCCGGCTCGTAGTCCCGGACGTAGTTGTAGTTCAGCCCGGTCTCCGCATCGAAATATTGACCTGGAAATCTCAGATTAAACGTAATTGTCTGCACGCTCGGCGTGTTCTCACCGAAGGCACTTGTGTTGGAAAAGTAGTCCCAATTCCAAACCATCAAATCGTTGGCGGGTGTTGATCCGGGATGAATGACCTGCCGCGGCGTGCCGAGCTGATCGGTTTCTATGTAATAAAAGATTCCGTGTTGCTGAATGGGTAAGCCCGAATAAGTCAGCAAATACGCAGCGATCGGCAAACCATCGACATAAATATAATCGGCCGTGGGCTTCCACGTCGTCGTTAAGCTATATCCTTGGGGGCATGCGGTCACGTTAGCGGGAGCGACAGTCTTTACGCTTGTAATCGGACCGGTGGTGCACAGACCATAGCCCGTTAGTTCCGTCAACAACGAACCCGTTTCGGAATAAACGTAAGAAGTCCCGCCGGTGGGAATGTTCGGTCCTTGATTTAGAGAGTAGATGTCTTTTAAAACCCGCTCGCCACGACCATTGTAGTCGTACGAGGCGCTGCCGGCCGATACCAATCGGTTGCGGTTGTCATAAACAAGAGCCGTTCCATTGAGTTGCTTCGTGTTTCCGTTCGCGTCATACGTGCGCGCGACACCGGCAACGCTTTGCAACTGGTGGGTCGTCAACGGATTCGTGTAGCCATAGGGTTGCGTCGCTTGCCCGGTAATCGTCTTACTCAACCGGTCACCGGTCGCGTTATAGGTAAAT
>CAZZWP010000106.1:0-11024 GCA_964657965.1 uncultured Rudaea sp.
AATTGCTCGTCGATATTCCATACCCACTGTTCGTGCAGGGAACGGCGCCGCGCCATCAACTGCTGACGGAATTCCGCGAATCCGGCAACGGCGTTTTGCTAGGCGCGGCCAGCTTTTGGGAAGGCGTCGATGTCGCCGGTGAGGCGCTGAGTTGCGTGATCATCGACAAACTGCCGTTCGCCGCGCCGGACGACCCGGTTCTCGAAGCGCGGCTTTCAGCACTGCGCGAGAACGGCGGTAATCCGTTTTTCGACTGGCAAATTCCGGCGGCAGTGATCGCGTTGAAACAGGGCGCGGGGCGATTGATTCGCGATGTTGCCGACCGCGGCGTATTGATGTTGTGCGATCCACGCATCACGTCGCGAGCGTACGGGAAACTGTTTCTGAAAAGTCTGCCGCCGCTGCCGTTGACGCGAGAACTCGCGGATGTGCAAAAATTCTTCGAGGCATGAACAACATTGAACGCACCGAAGTCAACGGCAAACCGGCGACGGTCGATGATTTGCGTCTGCTTGCCGCCAACAACTACGGACACTTCACGGCGATGCGTGTCGTGGATGGCAAAGTGCGCGGCCTGCAATTTCATCTCGACAGGCTGACGCGATCGACGTTGGAACTGTTCGGAAGCGAACCCGACATCGCATTCGTTCGCGATTGCGTCCGTCATGCCATCGCGCACGAAATCGGCACGTTGTCCGTTCGCGTCAACCTGTTTTCTCGCGCGTACGATCGCGAGCGGCCGTCGGCGAAAGTCGACGCGGATGTGCTGGTGATGGTTAATCGCGCTCGCACTCCGTCGAGCGCGCCGTTGCATGTGAAGTCGTTTCGATACGAACGCGAATCGCCGCACATCAAACATGTCGGAACGTTTCCGCTGTTCCAGCATCGTCGGCTTGCGCAGGAAGCAGGCTTCGACGACGCGCTGTTCGTCGATCGCCATGACTGCGTTTCCGAAGGCTCGATCTGGAATATCGGATTTTTTGATGGCGAGCATGTCGTGTGGCCCAACGCGCCGCAGCTGGAAGGCGCGAGCAAGCAACTGCTGCAGGCCGGTTTAGCCGTGCGCGGCGTGCCGAGCCGAACGCAATCGGTTGCGCTGGGCGAAGTTGGCCGATATCGCGCGGCGTTCTTCACCAATTCCTCGCAGCCGGTGCGTTCGATCACACGCATCGACGATGTCGAGTTCGGAATTTATCCTGAAATAACCACGATGCTCGCGACTTGTTACGATAGTAATCCCCCCGAAGAAATCTAGGAGTTGGCCATGGCGCAAGTGACCGGTATCGGCGGAATCTTTTTCAAAGCACGGGATCCGAAAGCGCTCAACGATTGGTACGCCAAACATCTCGGTCTGCCCGTCACCAGTTTTGGCGGTGCGATGTTTGCCGAGGACGAAAAACGTCCCGGCGTCACGCTGTGGACGCCGTTCAAACAGGACTCGGATAAGTTCAGTCCAAGCACCAAAGACTTCATGCTCAACTTTCGCGTCGACGATCTGCATGCGTTGTTGGCGAAACTGCGCAGTGAGGGCGTGCAAGTCGATGCGAAAGTAGACGATTCGGAATACGGTCGCTTCGGCTGGTGCATGGATCCCGAAGGCAATCGCATCGAGTTATGGGAGCCGCCGGCCGAGTAGCCCGCCGCCGCGCCCGTTTCGCCCGCATTCGGGCCGATATCGATCTCGCTCCGGTCATCGTGATACTCCGTAATGGCGTTACTGCCACTGCGGAGTCGCACGATGTCGTCGATCGCGTTCAATCGCCCACACGCAACGTATTCGGTATCGCCATGTCGTCCGCGAATAGCGTTCGCGACTGATAGCTGCGATCGCGCTGCCCGCCGCCGCCGCGGCGCTGATGCATTTCACGCGCGAGGTCGACGCGTACTCCGCCGGCATCGCAGTCGCACCCGCGTTCGCACACAAGTAGGATAGCGACATGTCTACGCTTATCGCCATCGAAACCTCCACCGAAAATTGTTCCGCCGCACTCATGCACGACGGTGCGCTGCTCGAACGAAGCGAGCTGGCGCCACGCCGTCATGCGGAACTGATTTTGCCGATGATCGAATCGTTGTTGAACGAGGCAGGGCTATCGCGGCGCCAGCTCGATGCGATCGCGGTGGGCCGAGGCCCCGGCGCGTTCACCGGGGTACGGTTGGCGATCTCGGTGGCGCAAGGCATCGCACTGGGCCTGGATATTCCTGTAGTGCCGATCTCTTCATTGGCCGCGTTGGCGCAGGACACACCGGCGCAAGTCGGCGCATCGATTCTCGCCACCATCGACGCGCGCATGGGCGAAGTTTACGCGGGTGTATTCCGCCGCAACGCGGAAGGATTGGTCGATGCGTGCGGTGTGGAGTCTGTCGGCCCGGCGAGCATGGTACTTGTACCAAAATCCACTAGTGGAAAAAGTGAGTGGCTGGTCGTCGGCTCCGGCTGGAGGGTTTATCAGGATGCGCTGACGTCGCGCCTGCACGGCGAGCCGCGCTGGGCCGATGGCGCCCGTCACCCGCAAGCGCGCGCGATTGCCGTGCTGGCGGCGCCGCAATTTGCGGCAGGGCATAGTCTTGCACCCGAATTCGCGCTGCCGGTTTACCTGCGCGATAAGGTTGCGCTCACGCTGGATGAACAGCGCGCGCGGTAGATCAGCAGCGTTCTAACCACAAACTGCCGCCGCCGAACGCCCGACCGCTGGGTAAAGCGAGGGCTTGCTGAACAAGCTCGGGAAAGCGCCAATGCGCGAAGCTGCATCCGAACGTCACGCGAAAGCCGCTGCTGAACATCAGTAGTGCATGAACGAGGTATTGTTCATTCCAACTACGATTTTCGTCGATCACCCATTCGCGCGGATATTCATGCGGCAGCAGAATGTCGTGAATGTGGATGCGCACGCCGGAAGCCAATCGCGGTAGCACCTCGAGGTAGAGATAGTTCACGTCGCTACCCGTTTTGGCCACGTGAGACGAATCGATAAAAAGGATATCGCCGCGCTGTAACGTCGTGAATTCTTCGAGAGCGACATTCTGAACTTTGTCTTCGATCAACCGCGATACGCCGTCAATGCCGTTGCGAAGAAACTCTCGCGGATACGGTTCGCAGCACGTGATATCGATCGATCTATCGAGAAATCGCCGATTTACGTCGGCGGCCAGCAATGTCGAAAAGCCCGAACCTACCTCAATAAGCCTTTGCGGCTTCCATTCGCGCAAGAGCACAAAAAATGCGCGCGAATCGAGCCAGCTGAATTGGGAGTTCCGAGTAAAAAACTCAGCGAGATTCGGCGTTTCTTCAAGGAGTTCTGGGTAGTCGTAGTCGAGCATCCATCGTGGAAAAACTTCGCGCAGAATCGTTTCATGCGAAGCTTCGTTGAAATCGATCCCGGGTGTTTGCGGCTGAAGTGACCACAATTTTGATGGATCGAGTTGTGAGGGATCGACTACCGGCGAATAAAAATGCCCATTGGGATGGGACGTGTGAATAGACTCATGAGCATCCACTCGCGCATCGACATCCGTGGGCGTGCTTGGCGCCTGATCTCCGTTGACTATGATGCGCTGCATGCTGCCTACAGTTTAACCAAAAACCCGATCCTTTCTGGGTACTGACCGGTACGCCATCTAAGCCTAACCTAATCAATTGTGCTTGCGCCCAACGTGCAGACAGGAAAACCATCCAGCGTTCTGCACGTCATGCCCGGCGTGGCGCGCACCTTGTCGGCGATTATGGGGCCGACGATATACACGTCGTCTGCGGAATAATGCGCGGTCGTAATATCGTCGTTGAGTTTGTCGCAGTAGAGAGTGGTCTTCTGGGAATCCCAGCGCGCGAGATATCCCGAGTTGAATGTCATCGCATGATTCGCCGCGAGCAGTTGGAACGGCAGGTAGGTGCCGGCCATTTCTCCGCAGGCAATGGGTGGCAGCATCGTGAGATTGCGGTGATGTTGGACGAGCGAATCCCACTTCGGATCGGTGAGCAGCGTTTGGCTCGGTGGCCAGCCCAGTCCGCTGCGCAGACTGGCGAAATGCAGATGCACGGCGCGGTCTTCGAACATTTGCAAACCGAGCGCGCAGGCGAATAGTGCAGACGCCGCGCGTGGAAAGCGCCGCACGATTTGCCACAGCGTAAGCAGCAAAATCAGGTAGAAAGCGATCCAGATGAACCGTCCGGATGCGCGGTAGGTCGATAAAAAAGGTGAAACGATTTCTTGGTCGGTCAGATGCCATGGGCCGATCATGATTCGTGTGCTCGCGGCGAATAGCACCGTCAACACCGTGATGATGATCAGCGGCCAATGACGGTGTGGCCGGCGTAATGTGCCCAATCGCGTCAATGCATCGACGGACAGCAACGCCGCCAGACCAAGAATTCCCACGCCGAGATAAGCCGCGCCTTCCCATTGTTCGCTGGGCACGCCGGGAATGGGTGGGACGAGTCGCGAGAAGCCCGCCGAGTTGAAGAAACCCAGCAGATTGAACGAGTAGATTCCGTAAGGAACGCCGCCTCCGCCATCGTGGAAGTGCAGCGTGAATGCACCGCTGAGCCACCAGGCGAATAGCACAACGGCGGCGATGACACACAGTGCGGTGATCGCAGCACGTGGCGTCCGTTCCCGTTCGACGATTGTGCGTCGCATCCAATACGCGAGCGCAATCGCCATCACCATCGGCGGAAAATAGGGATGGGTGAATGCCGCCACGCAGGCGACTACGCACCACGGCCATATTTCATTGACCAACGACGGCGCGGGTGATCGAAAATAAAGAAACAGCGAGGCGAGGATCAGCCATTGGGCGGTGAGCGAATCGTGGCCGATGCGCCAGATGAGAACTGGCGCGAAGAGAAACAGCAAACACCCCGCCAACAGGGCAGCAGGACGTGCTTTCATACGTTTCATCAGCACGGCGGACAACGCACCTTGCAGGACAAAATTGACCGCGAAGGCGAGACCGATGTACTGAAACGGATACGGCAAGAAATCGCGGAATAGTTTTGCCGGCATGGCAAACAGCGGCAATGAATCGGTGAACACGATCGCCGTGCCTGCCGGATAGAAGAGGTCAGGGATGGCGCCAGGTGGCCACGTCCATGGCCCGGCGCGGTACGATTCCCAACTCGCGTAGTGCTCTGCCCAATCGCCACGCAACAGCCATTCGATGTTCTGCGGATCGAGCAGTGTCGTGCCGAGCGAACGGGCGAAAAACATCGCACCGCATATCGCACCGAGCGCCACGACGGCACCGCTGCCGATATCGGTAATGCGTCGAGTAAGGAATTTCCAAAGCAGCAGCGCGACGAAACCGGCGATCAGGATGCTGCGATCGAGGGTGACGCCCGGAATGCTACGGTGCGTTGTTGCGTCGAGTGCATCGAGCAATTGCCATCCGTCGCCGAAAAAAAGTATACAAATGACCGTGAACAGGGCCGTATCCAGGTACCGTTCTTCACTGAACATCCTTTCTAACTGAAAACGCATGACCTTCCTGGCCTTGAGTGCGGCGCTAATCGATAGCGGGAAGCTGGGTCAGCACGATGCCGCGATTCGTGCGCATGTCCAGCCAGGCAAGCCGATAGTGAACGGGCGTTTGCCCTGTCGACACATATCCGTCGAAGCCGCGCTTGCGCGGCACGCCGAGCATCAGCACGCGTGTGCCGCGTCCGATGCTGCTGAATTCGGCGAAGCCCGCGATGCGTCCGCCGTCGTCCAGCAATGCGAGCTGGCCGTGCGGGCGCAAATGTCCGATGCCTTTGCTGATGACGCCTTCAAAATGTTTTGCGGGTTTGGTCGGATCGCCGTTCTCGAAATGCTCGATCCAATTTGCCGTCGCCACGACATCGGTATCCACGTCGAGCGACCCCGTCCATCGCTCACCCAGCGAATGCCAGGCGGGATCGGCGAACATGGCCAGATCGCGCTCTCGAAACAACGCCTCGGTTTGCAAAAATTGCTGGAGATCATCGGCATTGCCGTCGACGACATCGAGATCGATCACACCGCTGCGCGATGCCGCGGCGCTGCGTTGCGAGATGCCATAGACCGCCGCCGACCATCCCGCGTCGTGGATTTGCATGAGCAGCATCACACACGGAGCACCGAGCAACGCGAGCGCGCCGATACCTGTGAGCCAGCGCGAACCCATCGCGCGAATGTCGACGAGGACAAGCAGCGCAAGTCCGCACCAGAACAAACAGGGCCACATCAAATAGCGGTCGGCGAACACCTGGTCGGGATTCGAGACGAATGCGTCCGTACGGCCCACGCCGATAATGGCTGCCGTCGCCAATGCAAACAAACCGAGCATGATCGCCAGCAGTTGCAGCAGCGATATTTCTTCGCGGCGCACCCACATACGGATGACGCGCATTACGAACAACGCGGTGCCAATGAATCCGATCACCATCGACCACGTGCGCCACGACACGTGGGTTATCGACACGATCGCGTTAGCCGATGTCACCAGCGGTGCACCGAGCACGTTGTGCGCGAAACTTTGGGCGATGTCGGGATACAGCGGCGGGTCGGCCAGCCCCAACCACGCGGTCGCCCATGGCGATGAAAGCCACAGCATCGCCGTCTTCGTGCTTTCCCACGGACGCAACACGAGCATTTGTCGCACGCCGTCGTCGCCCGGCAGTGCGTATAAATAAATCAATAGGCAGACGACGAGAACGAATGCGGGAATCGCCAAGCGACGCATTGGAATGCGAATCAGAATACCCAATGCGATCACGGCCGGAAAACTCGCAACACCGGGCCCGAAGCAAAACGTCGCCACGGCGCAGCACAGCGACGCTGCGATAAGCCATCCCGCCGATCCTTTCAAGCGCGAATAATGCACGCACAGTGCGGCGCAAATGACCGCGAGCAACAGAAGGTGCGCGTGCAGCGCTTCGTTGCCGTGCATCAGCATGCGCGCGTTGGCAAGCCAGAAAATGCCGAGCACGCAGATCAGCGAACCGGCGGCGTGCGAGGAAAAATTCAGCGCGCGGTCACGCCAAAGAACGACGAACAGCACCATCAGCGACGCCATCGCACAAGCGATGCCGACGCTCAACTGAAGCATCTGATTGGCGGCGAACCAACGCACTTCGGCGAGCCGGACTAAATTCGGAATGATCGGGCGGTGACCGTTTTCCAGTTCGATCACATTCGATGGAAAAGGCAGCGTGAGCATCGACTGATACATCCGCCATTGATCGAACATGGGCTGACGCCACGCAAAATTGACGATCGCACATAAACTGCTGACGAGATAAAACAGCGCGCACGCCAAAAACACGATGCCCAGAATGGCCGCCACGACGCGCACGGCAGAAGCATCCCGCTGTGTCTTCTTCGTCGCGTGAACCGTTCGAATCGCGTCCGTGTGCGAAATCGCTGTCGGCAATGGTTGTTCCTCCTTTTGCCGGTGGTGCCCGAAGTCCCCATCGCCGACGGGTTCGACTAAACTGCGCCGTCGGCTGACGAACGCCGCACAAAAATGCATTGTAAACCAAGTCAAACGGCGAACGACCCCGACGGAAATCTGCGCAATGGACGTGAAAGAGGCCGATTTACTGCGAGGAAGCGCGGCCGAGCATTGGTACTACGCGAGCAAGGCGCGAGCCGTCGAGAAGCTATTGGACGGTTCGCAGGCGCGCACCGTTCTGGATGTCGGCGCGGGCTCCGGATTCTTCTCGCGTCATCTGGTCGACCGATCGCTCGCGGACGAAGCGTGGTGTGTCGACATCAATTATCCGCAAGAAAGCGACATTGTGGAAAATGGGAAAAATATTCATTTTCGCCGGTCGGTTTCCGGTATCTCGGCGGATCTGGTCTTGCTGATGGATGTTCTCGAACATGTCGACGACGATGTCGGTCTGTTGCGCGATACGATTCCCAATTCATCCCCGGATGCACGATTTCTGATTTCCGTGCCCGCATTTCAATTCATGTGGAGTGGACACGACGTATTCCTCGAGCACAAGCGCCGCTACACGTTGCGGGGAATCGAGCGCGTGGTCGCCAAGGCGGGATTGCGTGTCCGACGCGGCTGCTATTTCTATGCGAGTATTTTTCCCGCGGCGATGGCGGTCCGCTTGCCGCGAAATCTGTTTGGCGGCGTGCACCGTCCCAACTCGGATTTGCGCAGCTTTCCCTCGATCGTGAACACGACATTGAGCGCGATCCTTGCGGCGGAATTGCCGTTTTTCCGGTTCAACCGGCTATTCGGTTTAACGGCGTTTTGTGTCGCAGAGCGGGCGTGATGCCTGTGATTCAACGCCCGAGTAGACGCCGGACGAAGTAACGAAGCCGGCCGAGACGCCCCCGGTTCAGTGCTTGGTGGGCTTGCTCCAGTTGCGCCGTCAGCGACGTGATCTCGCGGTACAGACGCTGATTGTGCTGGTCGCGCCGCGCCAGAAGCGTGCGCAACTCGCGCACATTGTCGTCGGTCAATTCCCGTCCCGCGCGAAAGTGATCGGGAAGCGGTCGATCCACGTATATCGTGGAATGCGTGTCGGCGAGTTCATCGCGCGGCCGCTCGATTGTATAAAAGTATAAAGCGATCGATTTTCGCGAGATGTCTTTCTTCCGCTCCGGCAACGTGATGCGCGAAAAGCCGTGCCAGCTCCATTCCGTCGTTTCGAAGATGACGGCGCGGTTGAAAAGGGGCGTCACCAGTCGGACGACATCGTCGGCGGCACGAGGATCGGAATGCAATTCCAGCGATCCGCCCCAATCGTCCTGCCACTCGTGGTTGAGATAGACGATGAGATTCAAGCGACGATGCCAGCGCTCGACGGGATGGCGATTGAAATCGACATGCGCATCCAGATCCTGCCCTTCGCGATTTTCGTGCGTGCCGCCGCCGAAATACCACGGATCGTAAAGCAGCCCGGGAATGCCGGTGATCTTGCTGATCAGATCGAGAAAGCCGCGCGTCTGGATCAGATCGTCGAGCGCCGCGTAAGGACGGCCGAGTTCGCGAATCTTTTCAACCGTCGATTTTGCGCCCAGTTCGCCGGCTTCGTTTCGCGCATTGCCGCGCTCGAACGGGGGAAATTGCCGGAGCAATTCGTCGCAGTAATCCGCACGGAGAAAATCATCGATGACGACGTGCCGAAACGGAGGATCATTTTGAAATCGGACAGCGAGCTCAGCGGCGGTGTCGGTTACTTTAGGATTGACCATCGATGACGTCACTGGCGCAAAACGAAATTGTGCCACACCGCTGCGTGCGCGTTCAGCGCATTCGTTCCAGCGTGCGCTCGATGGCGGATCGACTCTGTGCCCGCAGCAACGCTTTGGCCTGGCCGAGCAATCGAGCGCGATCGCATCCGGCGATCGCCTGCCGGATTTCCAACAGCGATCCCGGATGCATGCTGAATTCGGTGAGGCCCAACGCCAGCAACAACGAGGTATAACGAATATCGCCCGCCATCTCACCGCACAAGGTCACTGATTTTTTGGCGCGCGCCGCGACGGCGATAATTTGCGACAGCAATTTCAGTATCGCCGGATGCAAAGGATCGTAGAGCGAAGCCAGCGCGTCGTTGTTGCGATCGACCGCCAGCGTATATTGCGTCAGATCGTTGGTGCCGATCGAAATGAAGTCGAGGTGCTTGATCATGCCGGGCAATGCGATCGCTGCCGCGGGCACCTCGATCATCGCCCCCAGTTCGAAGTGATCGGCGATTTCGTGACCGCTCGATCGCAAGTCGCGCGCGCAGTCGAGCATCAACGCGCGGACGACGGCAATTTCCTCGCCGGTCGTCACCATCGGCACTAGAATTCGCACGTGCCCATAGCTCGACGCGCGCAACATCGCGCGCATCTGCGTGGTGAACACCGCCGGATGACGCATCGCCAGGCGTACGCCGCGCACGCCGAGCGCGGGATTGGGTTCTTTGCGCAGCGCCAGGCCGGTGCCGTCGGATTTGTCCGCGCCCAGATCGAGGGTGCGAATGGTGACCGGCGCGCCGCCCATCGCCAGCACGATGTCGCGATACGCCTCGTATTGCTCGTCTTCGGACGGCAATTCGTGCCGCTGTAAAAACAAGAACTCCGTACGATACAAACCAACACCCGCAGCGCCGCAGCTGCGCGCCTGGGCGATATCCGGCAGCAATTCCGCATTCGCATACAGCTGGATTTCCACGCCGTCGCTGGTGCGTGTGCGCTCGTGTTTGAGACGCGACAGCTGCTCGGCATTGCGCGCCTGGTCGCGCTGGAAATTCCGGTAGCGTGCGAGATCTTGCGCGGTGGGATGCACGATCACGTCGCCGGCGCCGGCGTCCAGCAGCAACAAATCGTCATCGTTGATTCGCTTGAGCGCCTCGTGCGCTCCCACGATCATCGGCAAACGCATGCTGCGCGCCAGGATCGAGCTGTGCGACAACGCGCTGCCGCCGGTGGTGACGACACCGAGGATTCCGTGATCCGTCAAATGCGCAAGCTCGGCGGGCGCGAACGCATCGCCGACCAGGATCGACCCGACACGCGAGGCGATCTGTCGCTCGGCGGGTGTGGTGTCGCGCGCCAGCGCCGCCTGCACGCGGCCGATGACGTGATCGATGTCTTCGCGACGACTGCGCAGGTACGGATCATCGATCGCGTCGAAGACGGCGGCCAATCGATCGCGCTGCATCTTCAGCGCAGCGCTCGCGCGATAGCGGCCGCGCCGAATCAAATCGAACAATCCGGACGTCAATTCCGGATCGTCCAGAATCATGCCGTGCGCGTCGATGAATTCGCCGACCTCGCGCGCCAGCGCGCCGTGCAGTTTCTCGCGTAGCTGATTCAATTCCTCGCGCGCGTGCGCGAGCGCTTCGCGCAGATGCTCGACTTCCGGTTCGATCTCACGTTCACTCAGCGGGCGTTCGTCGATGTTGATCTGGCCCGGTTCGACGAGCCGCGCACGCCCGAGCGTCATGCCGCGCGCGGCAGGCACACCGGCGATGACGAAACGGCTGCTCATGCACCCTCGTCGAATTTGCGCGCGAACAAATCGGCCATCGCGTCGAGCGCAGCCGTTTCGTCGAC
>CAZZWP010000107.1:0-10965 GCA_964657965.1 uncultured Rudaea sp.
CCCCACGGCGCACATCCTGTGCGCCCTAGTAGGTTTCGCAAGTTTTAGCGGTGAAATTAGTTTCTTGTGTGTTGCTCACCGATTTGCGGAATAAGCCATCTGCCAAGAATCAGCGCGACGGCCAATGTCACTAGGGCAGCCAGCGCGATCGACGCGAGCACATCAGATAGGAAATGATAGTTCTCGTCGATGCGCGCGAGTGCGATGAAGAGGGGGACGATCAATAATGGAATTCGATAGCGCGGAAACGCGTAAATCAATGGCAAGAATAGGCCCCAGAAAAATGCGTTGTGTCCCGATGGAAACGAATTGCTGCCCATGAACCAGATGTGGCTCCAGTCGTTTTTCTCGATCAGCTGGAACGGGCGCATTCTTCCGAAGACGTCTTTGATCAGCCATGCCGATTCGATGGTGATCAACTGCACGACCCCGGCGAAAAGAATCCCGCGCGCGGCATGGCTTGTTCGTTGCGTAAGCCACCACGCGAAACCGGTGACAATGAATAGCGATCCGAGAAGAAATTGTCCGAGTCCGATTTGACTGCCGACTAATCCCCGCCCGGTGAATATGTCGAGGAACGATCGTCCGTCGACGAAAAAAGCAGCGTTTTCGAATCCCGAATTGTGCACGGCCATCGCGATCGTCTGATCGAATGCAAAAATGCTGATCAGCGAAATCGCCGCGCAAACGGCAGCGAGGATGACGAGTGCGCGTTTATTCATCGGGCGATGATGCCACAGCTCACGCGTTCGGCATCAGCAACAACAGCGCTGCGCCGACGATGATGCGATAGATCGCGAACGGCGTGAATGTGTGCGAGCGGATGTAGCCGAGTAGCCATTTCACGGCGACGAAGGCGGTGATCGTCGATACGACGAAAGCGATGACCAACGCGGTCCAGTCCTCGTTCACGTCGCCGGCTTTGAACTGCTTAAGCAATTCGTAGCCGCTCGCTGCAAACATCGTGGGAATGCCGACGAGAAACGCAAATTCCGTCGCGGCAGGGCGATTGCTCGTTCCGGCCAGCATCGCGATGAAAATCGTCGCGGCCGATCGCGATGTGCCGGGGAAAATCGCCGCGACGATTTGCGCGAGACCAACCAGCACCGCAACAAGCCAACTCACCTTTTTATTGTCCGCGCGTTTCGCGGCGAAAAATTCCGCGACGACCATCCACACGCCGCCGATCAACAGCGCCCACGCGACGGGCGTGATTTTGTCGGGCAGCTTGAAACCAAGTTTCGTCACGATGAATCCGCCGACGGCCGTAATCAAAAATGCGAGCGCGAGTTTCAGCGCGTAATCGCGATTCTCGCGTTGCGCAAAATGCGTCGCCAGTTCCCACAAACGCGCGCGATAGATGAAGGTGACGGCGAGAATCGCGCCGGCCTGGATGACCACGTTGAACGTATCAGAACGCGCGCCGAGCCAGTGCTCGGCGATCAGCAAATGGCCCGTGCTCGATATCGGCAAAAATTCGGTGATCCCTTCGATTATCCCTAACAAAACGACGTTCAGCAGATCGCTCATCGATCACTCGCAAAGAAAAAAGAAATGAAGGCTCGCGGCGCGACGCCGGTTTTTGCGGAATATGGCATGATATCGACCTCAGATTCTATTAGCGCGACGCCATGCTGATTTTCGAGTTATCGCAACCGGGCCGAATGGCTTCGGCGCAAGTCACCACCGATTCTCCGCTTCCCGACGATCTGCCCGAACACTTGAAACGCCGCGATCCGATCGGCTTGCCCGAAGTATCGGAATTGCAGGCGGTGCGGCATTACACCAATCTGTCGCGCAAGAATTTTTCGATCGACACGCAGTTCTATCCGCTCGGCTCGTGCACGATGAAGTACAACCCGCGCGCCTGCAATTCGCTGGCGATGCTGGACGGATTTCTGGCGCGTCATCCGTATGCGCCGGAATCGTTGAGTCAGGGATTTCTGTCGTGCATGCATGACTTGCAGGAAATTCTCGCCGATGTCACCGGCATGAAAGGCGGCGTGTCGCTGGCGCCGATGGCCGGCGCGCAAGGCGAATTCGCCGGCGTGGCGATGATCATGGCCTATCACCGTCATCGCAACGATTTGGAGCGCACGGAAATCATCGTTCCCGATGCGGCGCACGGCACCAATCCCGCCACCGCCACGATGTGCGGCTGCACCGTGCGCGAAATTCAGACGGATGCGAATGGCGACGTCGATCTCGATGCGCTGAAAAAAGTGCTCGGCCCGAAAACGGCGGGCATCATGCTGACCAATCCGTCGACGCTCGGTGTGTTCGAACGCCGCATTGTGGAAATTGCTAAATGGGTACACGAGGCCGGCGGCCTGCTGTATTACGACGGCGCGAATCTCAATGCCATCCTCGGCAAAGTGCGACCGGGCGACATGGGGTTCGATGCGATTCACATGAATCTGCACAAGACATTTTCGACACCGCACGGGGGCGGCGGTCCGGGTGCCGGTGCGGTCGGTGTATCGGAACGGTTGAAGCCGTATCTGCCGATTCCGATGATCGAAAAGCGCGCGAATGGCACATTCGGCTGGGTGCGCAGGAAAGATCGTCCGCACACGATCGGGCGATTGACGACGTTTGCCGGCAACGCCGGTGTACTGTTGCGTGCGTACATCTACGCGCGTCTGCTCGGTCGCGAAGGCATGCCGCGCGTGGCCGAATACGCGACGTTGAACGCGAACTATCTCGCCAAGAAACTCGCGGCGAAAGGATTCGATCTCGCGTATCCGAACCGTCGTGCCAGCCATGAATTCATCGTCACCGTGAACAAGCAGAAAAAAGAACATGGCGTGACGGCGCTCGATTTCTCCAAATCGCTGCTCGATCATGACATCCACGCGCCGACGAATTATTTCCCGCTGCTCGTGCCCGAGTGTTTGCTCATCGAGCCGACGGAAACCGAGGCCAAGGAAACGCTCGACGAATTCGTGAACGTGATGGGCCAACTGCTGACGCTCGCAGGAACCCATCCGCAAACGATGCGCGATGCCCCGGTGACGACGCCCGTGCGCCGCCTCGACGACGTAAAAGCGGCCAAGGAATTGGATGTCGCTTGGCGACATCAGCACATCCGCGCCGCCGACACCGCACTGCCCGCAGGCGTCTGATTGCGACTTCACTTCTAGGTTTTGGGGATCGCAATGCCAAGCACCGAACCGCGCGGTCCCAAGCAGATCTATAAGGCGTTCATCTGGTCGCTGAAAGGCATGCGCGCCGGTTGGCAATTCGAGGCGTCGTTCCGCCTCGAAGTCTATTTGACGATCATTCTGTTTCCGCTCGGTTTATGGCTTGGCCATGGCGGTGTGGAAAAAGCGCTGATGTGCGGAAGTATACTTTTGGTACTTTCCGCGGAATTGCTCAATTCGGCGGTGGAAGCGGTCGTCGATAAGGTAAGTCCCGAATTCCACGAACTGGCCGGCCGCGCCAAGGACATGGGCTCGGCTGCCGTTTTCCTGCTCATGGTCAACGTGATCCTGTGCTGGACGCTCATACTGACGCAGCGCTTATGACGCCGACGCCGGGATCGCCGCTTCCGTGAATTTCTTCAGCGCCGAAATCCTGATCGCACTGCTGACGCTGTCGACGCTCGAGATCGTTCTCGGTGTGGACAATCTTGTCTTCATCTCGATCGCCGTGGGCCGGTTGCCGAAAGCGCGGCGCTCGAATGCGCGGCGCATCGGTCTCGTCCTCGCGTGCGGCACGCGCATCTTGCTGTTGCTCGCGTTGGCGCATCTGGCGCGGCTCGACGACACACGCATGAAACTGTTCACGCTGTTCGGACAGATCATTTCCGTGCGCGATTTGATCATGATCGGCGGCGGTTTGTTCTTGCTCGTCAAAGGCGCGATGGAAATCTGGGACGCGATCTTCACCGAACCGGAAGACGCGCAAACCGAAACGTCCGCCTCGACGTTCGCGTGGGTGATCGCGCAGATCGCGCTCATCGACATCGTGTTCTCGCTCGATTCCGTCATCACGGCCGTTGGCATGGTGCGCAATATTCCGGTGATGGTAGCGGCCATCATTCTCGCTGTCGCAGTGATGCTGTTCGCCTCTGATCCTGTCGGCGATTTCATCGATCGCAATCCGACCATCCGCATGCTGGCCCTGGCCTTCATCATCATCGTTGGGGTGATGCTCATCGGCGAAGGCATCGACGTGAACATCCCGCGCAAATACCTGTATTTCGCCATGGCATTCTCGGCCGTCGTCGAATCGCTCAACCTTGCCGCGAAACGCCAGCGCAAGCTCCGCAAAGCGCGACGCAAGGCCTTGATGCAGTCGACATTGAACGGGCCTCCCGATTCGCTGTAGGCGCGGTATGATGTGCACGTTGTCAGCACTCGCGCTGACGGGGAGCCATCGAATGCGTACGATCCGCGGTTTGCTGCTGTTGCCCTTGCTGTTCCTCTTCGCCGGTTGCGGCTATAACGCGATTCAAAGCAAAGACGAAAGCGTGAACGCCGCCTGGTCGGAAGTGCTGAACCAATATCAGCGCCGGGCCGATCTGGTTCCGAATCTCGTGAACACCGTGAAAGGTTACGCGCAGCACGAAGAAGAAGTGCTCGAGAAAGTGACCGAAGCGCGTGCATCGGTCGGCAAAGTGAACCTGACCACCGACGATCTGACCGACGAAGCGAAAGTGAAAGCGTTCCAAGCCGCGCAGGGCGAGTTGAGCAGTGCACTGTCGCGCTTGATGGTGGTGACGGAAAATTATCCCAACTTGAAAGCCGATGCGTTGTTCCAGAATCTTCAGGCGCAACTGGAAGGAACCGAAAACCGCATCACCGTCGCGCGCAACAAATACATCGGCGCGGTGCAGGACTACAACACGTTCATTCGCAGCTTCCCGCAAAACCTGACGGCGGGCATGTTTCACTACAAGACCAAGGCGAACTTCAGCGTCGAAAACGAGAAAGCGATTTCGACGGCACCGACGGTCGACTTCAACAAACCCGCCCCGGCCGCACCGGCTGCGGCCACGCCGCCACCTGCGCCCGCGCATCCCTGATCCGCATTGGTGCGCATGATGCGCGGATGGCTGGGATTGCTGTGCGGCCTGGTGCTGCTCACCGGTATCGCGCACGCGGATGATGTGTTGCCGATTCCGCCCGTCGCGCGCGTCACGGACACGACCGGGACGCTGACGGCGGACGAAAAACAAGCGCTCGAATCCAAAGTCACGGCCATCGAACAGAGCAAAGGATCGCAAGTCGCCGTGCTGATGGTGCCGACGACGAAACCTGAAGAGATCGAGCAATATTCCTATCGCGTCGCCGACGCATGGAAACTCGGGCGGAAAGATGTCGCCGACGGTGTGCTATTGACGGTCGCGAAAGACGATCATCACGTCCGGATCGAAGTCGGGCGCGGGCTCGAAGGCGCCATCCCCGATGCCACATCGGCGCGCATCATTCGCGAATACATCACGCCGAAATTTCGCAGCGGTGATTTCGCCGGCGGCATCAGCGACGCGGTGGATGCACTAGGCAAACTCATCGATGGCGAACCATTGCCGCCACCGCTCGACAACAACCAAGCCGAACACAAAGGTTCGCATTTCTTCCTCAATAATCTCGTCTTCTTCGTTTTCGGCATTTTCTGGTTACGCGGGATCGTCGGCGGAATGCCGTCCGTACCGCGAGCGGGAATTCTCGGCGCCGTCGCCGCCGCGGTCGCGTGGTTTCTGAGTGGAATGATGATTGCGACGGTCGGCCTGGGCGTGTTGGGAATCGTCATCGGCTTACTCGGTGGCACCGGCGGCGGATTCGCCAACCGCAGCGGATCGGGGGGCTGGATCGGCGGCGGTGGATTTGGCGGTGGCGGCGGGTTCGGTGGCGGCGGCGGATTCAGCGGCGGCGGCGGGAGCTTTGCCGGCGGCGGCGCATCAGGGAGCTGGTGATGAACTTCGCGCGCCTGATTCCGCATTTATTCGCCGAGTACGCGATGCGGCGGCATTTCCCCGCGCGCACGCTCGATGCGATTCAGCAAGCGATCGCAGACGGCGAATTGCGGCATGATGGACAGGTGTGCTTTGCCATCGAAGCATCGTTACGCCTGCGCTCGCTGCTGCGCGGCATGACGCCGCGCGAGCGCGCGCAGGACGTTTTCGCGAATTTGCGCGTTTGGGATACGCACAACAACAGCGGCGTGCTCATCTACGTGCTGCTGGCCGATCACGCGATCGAAATCGTCGCCGATCGAGGCGTTGCCGCGACGATCGACGATGCGCAGTGGAAGTCCATTTGTATACAAATGCAAACGCGATTTTCGGCGGACGAATTCGAATCCGGCGCCATCGACGGCGTCAACGCCGTGAGCGCTCTTCTTGCTCAACATTTTCCGCCGGCGGCGGGGCGGACGAACGAATTGCCGGACCGGCCCGTTCTTCTTTGATCCGACCGTGGCTTTAAGCACACGCAATACCGTTTGTTTTGCTGCATGCTCATCCCATCGTCGTCATGCAAGGCCCCGACGCGGGTAACGCACATGCTGACTTTCATTCTCTGGCTGCTGCTGTTCATTTTTTGCTGGCCGCTCGCGCTGCTGGCGCTCGTCCTGTATCCGATCATTTGGCTCATCTTGCTGCCGTTGCGCCTGGTCGGTATCGCCGTCGAAGGCGTGTTTGCGTTTCTCGCAGCGCTCGTTTTTCTCCCCGCGCGACTTTTGCGCGGCCGACCCTAAACGGCAGCGTCGCTTAACGTGCCGGGATCGACGATCGGCGGCGAGCAGTGCGTGCCGCTGCACACGTAGGCAACGCCGCCAGCCGTATATTTCTGCGCCTCGATGACGGACGGTAAATCGGACGCATGTGCCGGAATGATGTACACATCCGTCGAGCGCGAGCGTTGTCGAGAAATCGCGGCGCGCCACTTTTCCAAATCATCGGCTTGCACGCGAATCAGCACGTGCGTTCGCGGATTCAGAAATTCACGCAATGCGCGCTGAAGCGAGGCGCACGACGCGGGATTCTGTTGCATGACAGGAAATGCCGCGCGCAGCGTTCGTTCGGCCGCGTCGATATAGGACGTATCGCCGACGAGATGGCCGAGCCGTGTCAAGGCACGCACGGCGATTCCGTTGCCGGAGGGGATCGCTTCGTCGAACCATGGTTTCGGGCGCTGGATCAGTTTTTCGTGATCGTCGGCGGTGAAGAAAAACCCGCCGGCAGCGCGGTCCTGAAACTGTTGCAACAACGCATCCGCCAATTTGATGGCCCAGTGCAAATCGCGGGTGCGCCAACGATTTTGTAGACATTCGATCAGCGCGTCGAGGAGAAACGCGTGGTCGTCCAAATAGGCCGCGATGCAAGGCGATTTCGACGCTGTCGCGAATAGCCTTCCGTCGCGCCATGAGG
The DNA here is from genome assembly GCA_964657965.1 of uncultured Rudaea sp. Classification (GTDB taxonomy): domain Bacteria; phylum Pseudomonadota; class Gammaproteobacteria; order Xanthomonadales; family Rhodanobacteraceae; genus Rudaea. The sequence continues at coordinate 7,376 of CAZZWP010000107.1, forward strand.
TTTTGAAAAGACTATCGAGCGCACGGTCGGCGGTGGCCTGCAGCGACGCGTCGTCGAGCGCAGGTGACGCGCGCGCAAGACCGGAAATCATCAGAGCGTTCCATGCGGTGAGAATTTTGTCGTCCAATCCGGGGCGCACACGCGTAGTACGTGCCGCAAACAATTTTGATTTCGCCGATGTCAGCCGCTCGACGACGTCGTCGCGTTGCAAATTCACCGCGCGTGAAATGTCGTCGATCGAAGCGGCGACGATCGGATTCCAAGCGTGGCCTTCGAAGTTGGGCGCGCGATCGAAACCGAAATAGCGCTCGATGATCGCGAATTCGGAATCGTCCAGCAGTGCGCGAACAGCGTCGCGTTGCCAAACGTAGAATTTGCCTTCCTCATGTTCAGAATCGGCGTCGAGTGCGCTATAGAAAGCGCCTGTCGGCGATATCATCTCGCGGCGCAGCCAGTCGACGATGCCGCTGGCTGCCGCTTCTAACGAACCTGAATCGGAATCGCGTGCGACGTTCGCATAGATCGGCAACAACTGCGCGTTGTCGTAAAGCATCTTTTCGAAATGCGGGATTTCCCACCGCTCGTCGACCGAATAGCGGCAGAATCCGCCGCCGAGTTGATCGTGAATGCCGCCTTCGGCCATGCGCTGCAACGTCAACTTGACCATCGTTGGCGATCCGACGTCCAGCAACAATTCCATTTCCGGACAATGCGGAAATTTCGGCGCACCGCGATGGCCGCCGTAAACACTGTCGAACGTCGCTTCGAATTGCCGGACGGCGGCCTGAACAGTCGAGTCGTCGAGCGAGCCATCGAACGGCGACGTTTTTCCGATGTCACCGAGAAAGTCGGCGAGCGCCGAATTTTGCGAACGCACGTCGTCGCGCCGCGAATCCCAAAAACCGCGTATTTGCTGAAGAAGGTGTGCGAACGGCGGCATCCCATAACGCGCATCTTTCGGAAAATACGTGCCCGCGTAGAAGGGAAGATGATCGTCCGGCGTCATGAATATCGTCAGTGGCCAACCGCCGCCGCGACGAGTGAGCGCCTGATGCGCGAGTTGGTAGATCTTGTCGATGTCAGGGCGTTCTTCACGATCCACTTTTATACAAATGTACAAATCGTTCATCACCGCGGCTGTCGCGGCATCTTCAAAGCTTTCGTGTGCCATGACGTGACACCAATGGCAGGCGCTGTAGCCGATGGACAGAAGGATCGGCTTGTTGAGCGCGCGCGCGTGCGCCAACGCCGCGTCGCTCCACGGCCACCAATCGACCGGATTGTCGGCATGCTGACGAAGGTAGGGACTGCTTTCTTTCGCGAGACGGTTCGGCATGCGCGTAAGGATAAGGCAACATCGCACAGCGCGGTGATATTGCGTACCATGCGGCGATGTCATCTGAAATAGCTTATCCATCGCTGTACTTGAAGCGCGGCGAAGACGCGCGATTGCGCGCCGGGCATCTGTGGGTGTTTTCAAACGAAGTGGACGTCAAGCGTTCGCCATTGACGCAGTTCGAGCCGGGCGATTTTTGTACGATCGTCGATTCGTTCGACAAACCGCTCGGCGTCGGTTACGTTAACCCGAGTTCGTTGATTTCGGCGCGGCTCGTCAATCGCGGCATCGAGCATGCCATCGATCGCTCGCTGTTCGTCCACAAGTTTAAAATTGCACTTTCGCTGCGCGAACGTCTGTTCGCCGAGCCGTTTTATCGCCTCGTCTTTGGTGAATCCGACGGCGTGCCGGGGCTGATCGTGACGAATCCTCCCTACGGCGAACGCATCGGTGCGGAGCCGGGTCTGCCGGCGCTGTATTCGGAACTCGGAGTCGTGCTGCGCGAGCGCTTCAACGGCTGGCAGGCGGCGGTGCTCACGGGCAACGCGCCGCTGGCCCGCAACCTCGGGGTGTACGCCAAACGCACGCACCGCTTTTTGAACGGCACCCTTGAGTGCCGGCTGCTGCGCTTCGAACTCGACGCGGCGAGCGCGCAGCGGCCTGCGGCGGAGGTGCGTGCGGACTGGTCGGCGCGGCCGGGCGCGCAGATGTTCGCCAACCGGTTGCGCAAGAATCTACAGCGCTACCAGCCGTGGGCGCTGCGCGAGCAGATCGAGTGTTTCCGCGTGTACGACGCCGACATGCCGGAGTACGCCTTCGCGATCGACCTGTACGGCCACGACGTGCCGCACGTCTACGTGCAGGAATACGCGCCGCCGAAGACGGTGGCTCAGGAGAGCGCACGGGAACGCCGTCGCGAGGTGCTGGCCGTGCTGCCGGAGGTGCTCGGCGTGCCGACCTCGCACGTCCATTCGCGGGTGCGCAAGCCGCAGAAGGGCAGCGAGCAGTACGAGAAGCGCGAGAACGTGGCCGAGCGTCACGTGGTCCGGGAGAACGGGCTCAAGTTCTGGGTGAATTTCCGCGACTATCTGGACACGGGCCTGTTCCTCGACCACCGCATCATCCGCCAGCGCCTGCGCGAGTGGGCCCGGGATGCGGATTTCCTCAACCTGTTCTGTTACACGGGCAGCGCGACGGTGTACGCGGCCGCGGGCGGCGCACGCAGCACCACCAGCGTGGACCTGTCGAACACGTATCTGGACTGGGCGCACGAGAACCTGCTGCTGAACGGCTTCGGCGGCGAGGCGCACGAGCTGTTCCGGGCGGACTGTCTGCAGTGGCTGGAGAACCAGGCGACCTGGGGTGCGCGCTTCGACCTGATCTTCGTCGATCCGCCGACCTTCTCGAATTCCAAGCGGATGGAGGGCGTGCTCGACGTGCAGCGCGACCACGTCGGGATGATCCGCCGTTCGTTGCAGCTGCTGCGCCCGGCCGGGCGGCTGATCTTCTCGACCAACTACACGCGCTTCAAACTCGATGGCGACGCGCTCGCCGACCTCGAGGTCGAGGATCTGAGCGCCGCGACCATGCCGAAGGATTTCGAGCGCAACGCGCGCATCCACCGCTGCTTTTCGATCCGGCGGCACTGAAGTTGCTCCGCGATTTTGTCGGCTGAGTAGTCAGCAGAAAGCTATAGCCGTCGGGAAGTGGCGGGCGATGCAGAGGACGACGGTAGCTTCATACGCTGAACCCTCCTCGATCGGCAATTGCCGCTGCATCACGCGCGCCATGCAGGACACGAACGATGATGAGTTCATCCGGCGGTGAGATAATAAATGGCGTAGGGCGGATGAAAAATGACGCGCAACCCTGGGCCCAACTGCTCACGGCGGGAGCCGGTCAGCGGCGCCTGCAACAGGGGCGTGAATTTCGCCTCGTCTCGGTCAGTCGGAAGATGAGCGGGTCGCTAATAGTTTTCTCCCCTCGCTCGACAATCCTCTTCTTATCGAAGTCTTTCACGCGGCCGGCGGGGACGTCGGCAAGACCTTGATCGATGTCGGCTTTTATCAAACTTATGAAGCAGGCTTTACACCCGCCGCGGGTCCCTGCGCATCCTCTCTTACCGCGGATAAAATGGCGTATCAAGATGAAAAAATGATTGGACAAGTCGCAGGCCGTCAACATCGCGTCCGCAGCGATCTTCTCGCCGACGTGACCCCGGTCGCGGCCCTCTTGATTGTTTTTAGGCCTGCAC
>CAZZWP010000108.1:0-10952 GCA_964657965.1 uncultured Rudaea sp.
TCGGCGTCAACAAGACGAAGATTCTCACCAGCTTCACCGGTTGCGCGGCGGTGGACGTCAACGGAAACTGCGTGACCGACCCGGCGACTGGATTGCCGATCGAAGCCGTGGAAAATATCTCCCCGCAGCCGATCGTCGACTACATCCAGCAGCTCAATCACAACACGTTCCATGAATGGACGCTGCAGGCATCGTGGGCGCACGACACGCGCAATAAATACTTCAATCCCACGCACGGTTCGCTGCAACAGTTTTCCGCGGAAGTCGCGTTGCCGGGTTCCACGGTCGAGTACTACAAGCTTGTTTACCGTTACAACCAATATATCCCGCTGACACAAGCGCTGACGTTCGAAGGCTCGACAACCCTCGGCTACGGCAATACCTATCGCGCGGCCGACGGCATCAATCCGGCGACCGGTGCGCCGATGAAAGTGAACGGATTGCCGTTCTTCGAAAATTTCTACGCCGGCGGTATTTCCGACGTCCGCAGTTTCCGTGACAACACGCTGGGTCCGTATGGATTGCCTCCGCTTAGCGCCGGCAGTTGCACGACCGGATCGACCGACTCGTTCTGCCGTCAACCGTTCGGCGGCAACTTGAAGACGGTGGCGTCCGGCGAACTGATCTTCCCCACACCGTTCGTGAAAGACGACAGCACGACGCGCTTGTCCTGGTATCTGGACGTCGGCAACGTATTCAACGTGCACAATCCGTCACTCGGCACGACGGGCGTGTACAACAACGACGGCTTCTCGTTCAGCGATTTGCGCGCGTCGACAGGTATTTCGCTGCACTGGCAAGCGCCGGTTGGGCCGATCGTCATCAACATCGGACGCCCCATCCGCAGCAAGCCGGGTGATATCGGAGAGACGCTGCAGTTCAATTTCGGCACCACGTTCTGAACAAGGAGCGTTAAGATACGGGGCATGGCGGTCGCAGGGGTGAGGCCGCCGTGTACGTTTGGCGTGATCCGACCCAGTTAGCGAGGCATTAGGGTGAGGGCTAGAGCAGGCGGACGAATCAGCATCGGCGCACTCTTGCTGATGCTCGCGCTGATTCCCGCGCTAGCTCTGGGCCAGGCTCCCCAGCCTGCAGCGGAGAAGATCGGCTATGTCGATTTCAAACGCCTCATCGACAATGCGCCGCAAATGCTCGAGAGCCAGGCCAAACTGCAGAACGAATTCGCCACGCGCGACAGCGCATTGAGCGCCGACGAGAAACGCCTCACCGGCATGCGTCAGCATTACGACCGCGACAGCGCCATCATGAGCAAACCCGACGCCGACACGCTCAAGCGCGACATCGAAACGCTCGAACGCTCCGTCAAGCGCGGCCGCGACGATTTGCACAACGACTTCAACACCCGCGCCGTCGCCGAGCGCGATCGCATCTGGCAAGACATCAACAACGCCGTCATCGAATACGCGCACGCCAACAATTACGATTTGATCGTGAGCAGTCCGGTGATCTATGCCAGTCCGCGCATCGACATCACCGAACCGGTTTTGGAACGCTTGCGCCGCACTAAAAATCCAGCGGGCGCCAAACCGTGATCGCCGCCGCGCAACATACGCTGTCCGAACTCGCCCAGCGTTTCGGGTTGACGCTGCGCGGCGACGGCGCACAAAAAATCACCGGAGTCAGCACACTCGCGTCCGCGACGACCGAGCAATTGAGTTTTCTCGCCAACACGCAATATCGCGCGCAACTCACCGGCAGTCACGCCGGCGCGGTCGTTCTGCGCGCCGAGAACGCCGACGACTGGCGCGGCAATTGTTTGATCGCACCGGACCCTTACGTCGCCTTTGCAAAAATCGCCGCGCTGTACGAAAAACTTCCCGCCGCCGTACCGGGCGTGCATCCGAGTTCGGTGGTCGCCAAGTCGGCGCGTGTCGCGGCCAGCGCGAGTATCGGCCCGCTTTGCGTCGTCGAAGAAAACGCGGTGATCGAAGACGGCGCGATCATCGGCTCGAATTGCGTCGTCGGTGCCGATTGCATCGTCGGCGCGCAATCGCGATTGATGGCGCGCGTGACGTTGGTCGCGAAAGTTACATTGGGAAAACGCGTGCTGATTCATTCCGGTGCGGTACTCGGCGCCGACGGATTCGGTCTCGCATTCGAGCGCGATCACTGGCTCAAAGTGCCGCAGCTCGGCGGCGTGCGTATTGGCGACGATTCGGAAATCGGCGCCAACACCACCATCGATCGCGGCGCACTCGAAGACACCGTGCTCGAAGAAGATGTCCGTCTCGACAATCAAATCCAGATCGCGCACAACGTGCACATCGGTGCGCATACGGCGATGGCCGGATGCTCGGCGGTGGCCGGCAGCGCGAAGATCGGCCGCTACTGCCTCATCGGCGGCGGCGCTGGCATACTGGGTCACATAACAATCGCGGACAACGTCCGCATCACCGCGCGTGCGATGATTACGCAGTCGATCAAGAACGCTGGGGAATATTCGTCGGGCATGCCGTTTCAGGAAAGCCGGGTCTGGCGCCGTAATGCGGTGCGTTTCCGTCATCTGGACGAATTGTTCCGTCGCGTTCAAGCAATAGAGAAGGATTTCAAATCATGAGCGAGAAAAATCCGTTCACGACTCCCGTGAACGTCGAAGAAATTTTGCAACTCCTGCCGCATCGATACCCGTTTTTACTGGTCGATCGCGTCATTGAGCTTACGCCGAACAAACACGTCAAAGCGATCAAGAACGTGACGATCAACGAACCGTTCTTCAACGGACATTTTCCCGGACATCCCGTCATGCCGGGCGTGTTGATCGTCGAGTCGCTCGCGCAAGCGTGTGGCCTGCTGATTTTTCTTTCCGCGCAAGAAAGAAACAGCCGGCGCCTGTTCTATCTCGTCAAAGTCGACAACGCGAAATTTTCGGCACTGGTCGTTCCGGGCGATCAGCTCATTCTCGATGTCGAACTGAAACGCACCATTCGCAAGATGGGCCAATTCATCTGCCGCGCTTTCGTCGGCGACAAGCAAGTCGCCGAGGCGGAACTTCTGTGCGCGGAGCGCCAGTCGGAATGATCCATCCCACTGCAGTCGTCGATGCCAGTGTAAAACTCGGCGCCGGGGTCAGCATCGGTGCGTTCAGCGTCATTGGCGCGCATGTGGAAATCGGCGATGAATGTGTCATCGGTGCGCATGTCGTCATCCAAGGACCGACGCGCATCGGGCGCGAAACGCGCATCTTCCAGTTCGCCTCGATCGGCGCTGATCCGCAGGACAAAAAATTTCACGGCGAAAACAGCCAACTGATTCTCGGCGAACGCAACATGATTCGCGAATTCGTCACGATCAACCGCGGCACCGCCGACGGCGGCGGCGCCACGCGCATCGGCGACGACAACTGGATCATGGCGTACTGCCACATTGCACACGATTGTCAGGTAGGCAACAACACCGTGTTTTCGAACGGCGCCACGCTAGCCGGCCACTGCGAAGTGGGCGATCACGTCATCTTCTCCGGCTATTCCGGTGCGCATCAGTTTTGCCGTATCGGCAGCCACGCTTTTCTTGCGATGGGAACGCATCTCAATGGCGACCTGCCGCCCTTCATGCTGGCCGGTGTCGACTACGGACGTCCGCGCGGCATCAACAGCGAAGGACTCAAGCGCCGTGGCTTCTCATCCGAGCGTATCGCCGCCATAAAACGCGCCTACAAAACGATTTATACGTCCGGATTGACGCTGGAAGAAGCACGCGCTGAACTGGCGCGCGTCGCCGTCGACGCGCCCGACGTGAAACAGATGCTCGATTTCCTCAACAGCGGACAGCGTCCCTTGTTTCGATGACGGACGCGAGTCCACTGTTCGTTCTCGTCGCTGGGGAAGCGTCGGGGGATCTGCTCGGCGCGGACCTCATCGCCGGCTTGCGCAAACAATTTCCCAGCGCGCGTTTCGCGGGCATCGGCGGTCCTGCCATGAGCGCGGCCGGTATGCGCATCTGGCATCCGGCGGAAAAGTTGAGCGTGATGGGTTTCGTCGAAGTGATCGCGCATCTGCCGAGCCTATTCGCCGTGCGTCGCGATCTGATCGTACGCACGCTGCAAGAAAAGCCTGTCGCATTCATCGGCATTGATGCGCCGGATTTCAATCTCGGCGTCGAACGCAAACTGAAACAAGCCGGCATTCACACGATTCATTATGTCAGTCCATCGATCTGGGCATGGCGCGAGAAACGCGCCGATAAAATCGCCGAGAGTGCCGAGCGCGTCCTGTGTCTGTTCCCGATGGAACCGCCGATTTACGCGAAGCATCATGTCGACGCGCGTTTCGTCGGTCATCCGTTGGCGCGCGCGATACCGATGGAACCGGATCGGACGGCGGCGCGGCGCGGACTTGAGCTCACCGACGACGTTCCCGTACTGGCGCTGCTGCCCGGCAGTCGTCTCGGCGAAATCAAACGTCTCGCCCATATTTTTTTCGACACGGCAGCGATGCTGAAACGGTCGTTGCCGGCGCTGCAGATAATTCTTCCCAGCGCAAACTCGCATTGCCGTGCCGCCATCGCCGCAAGCATCGCGTCCAACCCGGCCTACGAGGCCCTGAATATCCGACTCATGGATGGCAACGCGCGCGACGCGATGATCGCCGCCGACGCCGTGTTGCTCGCTTCCGGCACCGCCGCGCTGGAAGCGATGCTGGCCAAGCGGCCGATGGTCGTCGCCTATCGCATCAACGCGCTCACCTATTGGATCGTGAAGAAATTCGGCATCCTGCCGACAAATGTATACTCTTTGCCAAATATACTCGCGGGCCGCAGCATCGTGCCGGAATTGATGCAAGACGATTGCACGGCGCCCGCGCTCGCCGCCGCGTTGCTGCCGATGCTTGAATCGCGACACATGAATCCGGCATTGACCGCGGAATTTCGACGCATTCACGAAACCTTGCTTGCCGATGCCGGTAGCGCGTCATCCGCTGTCGCCGATCTGCTCGAACGACAGCGCGCGAGTTCTCCTTGAAAAGCGCGCGGCGTCACGCCGGTCCAACGGTTATCACGTCGCCGCCAAAACGAGGTCCGTTGGTCGTCACCCTGACCACCGCAATCGCGTTTATTGTGTTGCTCATCGCCGGGCCGCTCGGCTACGGCGAATTCGACGAGCGCCTATTCGGCGTCGCGCTCATCGTCGACGTCGCATTGCTCACCGCCTTCCTCACGCGACGACTCGCCTTCGCGCTTGCGCTGCCCAGCATCGTCTTCGGCGGATTGCTCATCGCCGGTACGCTGAAGTTTCATTACCTGACCACGCCGCTGCTCGCGCCCGATCTCGTCTACTTCGTCAATCGCGATTTACTGGATGTCGCGACGCGTTATCCGAGCATCATGATCGCCCTCGTCGGCGGCGCGATTTTGGTGCCTGGCCTGCTCGCGCTCGCGTGGTGGCTCGATCCGCCGCGATTGTTCGCGGCACGCCCGCAACCGCAACGACGTCTTCTGCAAAGTATCGGCGCGCTCGCCGCGTTCGCATTGATCTTCGTCATCGATTCGCCGCGTGGACCCTTCGGCGACGTGTTCTCCAAAGGGATGTGGGCGTTGATGAACGACAAGAATTATCTCGTCGATTTCTTCACGTCGTTCTATCAGACCGAAATACACATTCCTCCGCTCGTCGCGGACAACACGATGCACCTGGCGTGGACACAACCCGCTACGGACAATCCACCCGTCTGCAAGTCCGGTTCGTGTTTGAACGATGCCAAACTCGCCGCGCCGCAGGAACATCCCGACATCGTCGCGATTCTGGAAGAGAGCACGTTCGATCCACGCATGCTCAATCTGTGCACGATCCCGGAATGCAAACGTCACATGTTCGATCCGGACGAACACACGCGCGACACCGGACCACTCACCGTGCATGTGTGGGGCGGCGGAACCTGGACAAGTGAATTCGCACTCTTGACCGGACTCAACCACAGTACGTTCGGCGAGGCCGGTTTGTACGCACCTTACAATCTCGCGCCGCTCGTCACCTCGTCGCTGCCACGTGTTCTGCACATGGCCGGCTACCGCGTCATCGCGATCTATCCGATGAACGGCGATTTCATCAACGCGCGCAACGCGTACAAATTCTACGGCTTCGATAAATTTTACGACGGTCAGGATTACGGCCTGTCGTGGGAATCGTCGGACAACGATCTGATGCACGTGTTCGATCGCATTTACGCCGCGGAAAAAACCGAGATCGGCGCGCAGCCGTTGTTCGTGATGATGCTCACGCTGCGTCAACACGGCCCGCACATGACGCCGCTGAAAAAGTTGCCCAAGCCATTCGATAAACCGCTATTTGCGGGACAGTTCAAACCGCCGGCATTGGACGAATGGCAGAACTTGAATCTCGGTAATTATCTGCAACGTCTGGCGGGTTCGGATCTCGCCATCGCACATATCGAAAAAGTGTTGCTCGACGGCCCGCGACCGGCGGTGCTCTTTCATTTCGGCGACCACCAGCCATCGTTCGATGGCGCGATTCGCGAGATCGCCAAATCGGTACCCGCGTCCGTGCCCGATTCGAATTTCATCACGTATTACATGCTCAAGAGCAATTACAAACCGGCGCGCACCTACAAGTACGATGCGCTCGATCTGAGTTTCGCCGGTGCGCTGATTCTCGACGTGGCCGGCATTCCGAAAGACGATATGTTCCAGGCCAACGCGCTGCTGCGCGAACGCTGCAAAGGTTTCTATCTGGATTGCGAAAACCGGCCCATGGTAGATTCGTATCACAACCACATCTTCCACGAGTTGAACGTGCTGCATGAGTAAATGTTGGCCCTTGCTGACCGCCGGCGTCGACGAAGCCGGACGCGGACCACTCGCCGGCCCCGTCGTCGTCTCGGCGGTGATCTTGAATCCGCAGCGGCGCGTCAATGGATTGGCCGATTCGAAAGTGCTCACCGCCGATCGGCGCGAAACGCTGGCGGCGCGCATTCGTGAACGCGCGATCGCCTTCACCGTGATCGTAATCGATGTCGAACACATCGACCGGCTCAATATTTTCCACGCGACGATGCTCGGCATGACGCGCGCCGTCGCCGAGCTGATGCCGCAGCCGGAGCTGGCGTTGATCGACGGCAATCATGCCCCGAAAGCGATGACGTGCGACAAGCGTGCGATCGTCGACGGCGATGCGCTGGAAGCGGCGATCAGCGCGGCATCGATTCTCGCCAAAGTCGCGCGCGACAAGATCATGCGCGAGCTGGATGCCGTGCATCCGGGCTACGGGTTCGCCGCGCATAAAGGCTACTCGACGCCCGAGCACTTCGCGGCGCTGGAGAAATTGGGACCTTGTCCCATCCATCGGCGAAGTTTCGCGCCGGTGCGCGCGTGCGGGATGCGCGATTTGTTTGCCGACGATGTGGCAGTCGCGTTGGCGTGATTTTCTCGGTTGCTTTTCGTCTGCGGCGGGGAAGCTGGCATCCCACAAGCTGGTAAACTGACCGAAACCGCGCATCCAAGATGACCGTCCGTTTCGTCCACCTCCACATCCACAGCGATTACTCGCTCGTCGATTCGACCATTCGCCTGCCGGACAAGCCCGAATACGGCGATCCGGCAAAAGCGCCGCGTCCGAATCTGATCAGTCGCGCGGTCGAACTCAACACGCCCGCGTTGGCCGTGACGGATCAAAGCAATCTGTTCGCGCTCGTGAAGTTTTACCGCGCGGCGGAGGCCAATGGCATCAAACCCATCGCCGGTTCCGATCTGTGGATCGCCAATGCGGTCGAACCGAACAAACCGACGCGTCTGACGCTGCTTTGCCAGAATCACGTCGGCTATCTGAATCTGGCGCGCCTGATTTCGCGTTCGTACATCGAAGGCCATCGCGGCGATTTCGCCATCGTCGATCCGTCATGGTTCGCCGGTAGCAGCGACGGATTGCTCGCACTCGCCGGACGCGCCAGCGACATCGGACAATTATTGCTGGCCGACAAACACGACGCCGCACTCGCACGCACGCACGAATGGCTGCGGCATTTCGGCGATCGCTGGTATTTCGAAGTGACGCGGGTCGGTCATGCCGACGAAGCGCATCATCTCAACGGCGTCTTGCAAATCGCCGCCGCGACGGATTGTCCCGTCGTCGCGACGAACGACGTGCGCTTTCTCACCCGCGACGATTTCGAAGCGCACGAAGCGCGCGTGTGCATTCATCAAGGCCGGCCGCTCGCCGATCCGAAACGTCCGCGCGATTACACGCCGGAACAATATTTGAAATCCGCCGACGAGATGGCGGAACTGTTCGCCGATCTGCCCGAGCTGCTGCAGAACAGTGTGGAAATCGCGAAACGTTGCAATCTGGAATTGTCGTTCGGAAAATATTTTTTGCCGGCGTTTCCGGTTCCGCACGATCAAACCATCGATTCGTTCATTCGCGCGCAATCGCGCGACGGACTTGCCGCGCGGCTGGCCAAGCACGCGCCCGTGGAAGGATTTTCCGTCGTCGATTACGAGAAGCGTCTGGAAACCGAACTCGACGTCATCGTCAAAATGGGTTTCGCCGGTTACTTCCTCATCGTCGCCGACTTCATCAACTGGGCGAAGACGCATGATATTCCGGTCGGTCCCGGCCGCGGTTCGGGCGCAGGTTCGCTCGTCGCATACAGTCTCGGCATCACCGATCTCGATCCGCTCGCCTATGGATTGCTGTTCGAGCGCTTCCTGAATCCCGAACGCGTGTCGATGCCCGACTTCGACGTCGATTTCTGCATGGATCGCCGCGACGAAGTGATCGATTACGTCGCACACAAATACGGACGCGACAAAGTCAGCCAGATCATCACCTACGGCACGATGGCGGCGAAAGCCGTCGTGCGCGACACCGGCCGCGTGCTCGGCATGGGTTACACACAAGTCGACAAGATCGCTAAGTTGATTCCGTTGCGCCCGGCCGATCCGTTGTCGCTCGAAGACGCGCTCGGCCGCAGCGAACGTTCGCGCCGCGAACACGACCGCATCGTTCCCGATCTGAAATCGATGTACGAATCCGACGACGACGTGCGTGATCTCATCGATCTCGCGCTGAAACTCGAAGACCTCATCCGCAATGCAGGCAAGCACGCGGGTGGTGTCGTGATCGCGCCGAGCGCGCTCACCGATTTCGCGCCGCTCTATTCCGAAGGTGGCGGCGACGGCGTCGTCACGCAGTTCGATAAAGACGACGTCGAATCGGTCGGTCTTGTGAAGTTCGACTTCCTCGGCCTGCGCACACTGACGATCATCGACTGGACCGTGAAAGCAATCAACGCACGCCGCGCGAAACACGGCGAGGCGCCGCTCGACATCACGCAGCTGCCGCTCGACGACGCCAGCGTGTATACCTTGTTCAAACGCGCGCAGACGGTCGCCGTGTTCCAATTCGAATCGCGCGGCATGCAAGGCATGCTGAAAGAAGCCAAGCCCGACCGCTTCGAAGACATCATCGCGCTTGGCGCGCTGTTCCGACCCGGTCCGATGGACCTGATTCCGAGCTACTGCAAACGCAAGCACGGTCAGGAGCCGATCGATTATCCCGATCCGCGCGTCGAATCCGTACTTTCCGAAACCTACGGCATCATGGTGTATCAGGAACAGGTGATGCAGATGGCGCAGATCGTCGGCGGATATTCGCTCGGCGGCGCGGATCTTTTGCGTCGCGCGATGGGCAAGAAAAATCCAGCCGAGATGGCGAAACAGCGCGTCGTGTTTCGCGACGGCGCGGCGAAGAACGGCGTCGAACAACGCAAGGCCGATGCCGTGTTCGATACGATGGAAAAATTTGCCGGATACGGCTTCAACAAATCGCACGCCGCTGCCTACGCGCTCGTTTCGTATCAGACGGCGTGGCTGAAAACGCACTACCCCGCCGAGTTCATGGCGGCGGTGTTGTCGTCGGATATGGACAATACCGACAAAGTCGTGAACTTCCTTGGCGAAGCACGTGCGATTGGATTGACAGTGCTGCCGCCCGATGTGAATTCGTCGTGTTACATGTTCGCCGCGCTGGATTCGGCCGACGGAAAATCGCAATCGAAAACCGTTCGCTACGGACTTGGCGCGGTGAAAGGCGTCGGTCAGGGCGCGGTAGAAAATATTGTCGATGCGCGCGAGCGTGGCGGTACGTTCAGGGACCTCGCCGATTTTTGCACGCGCATCGATATGCAGAAGGTCAACAAACGCGCGCTCGAAGCCTTGATCTTGAGCGGCGCGATGGACGCGCTCGCGAAAAATCGCGCAAGCGTCATGGCGCAATTGCCGGAATGCACGCGCGCGGCGGAACAACATGCACGCGATTCGCTTGCCGGGCAGCACGATATGTTCGGCGCGAGCAGCTCCGCACCGGCGCCGGTTCGTGAGTGGCCGACGGTTGATGAATGGCCCGCCGAACGAAAACTCGCGGGCGAACGCGAAACGCTCGGTTATTATTTATCGGGCCATCCGACCGATGCGTGGCGGCCGATTTTGTCGCAGCTCGCAACATGCCCGATCGGTGAAATCGCGCAGAAGTTTCAACCGCCGAAGCCGCGCAAGAGTAACGACGAGGATGCGTCGAACCGTTTTCGCCGTCCGCAGGAAACGCCGTGGATCGTTGCCGGACAACTTACCGACGTCCGCAAACGCGGCGACAGCATGGCGTTCGCGCAACTCGAAGACGGCACCGGCCGCATCGAAATCAGTTTCTTCCGCGATACGTTTATGGAATACGGCCCGCTCCTCACGCGCGACGCGATTCTCGTCGCGGAAGGCGGACTCGCCTACGACGAATTCGCGGGTGGCTTACGCGTTCGCGTGAAACGCCTGATGACGTTGAACGATGCCTGCGAGCGGCAAGCGCGCTTGATACGCATTCATCTCAATGGCGTCGATTCTTCATTCACGACGGCACTGCAGAACGCCATCGGCGGCTATCGCGGCGGCCAGACGCCGCTGCGGCTCACCTATGCCAACGGCGAAGGCCG